>DCDU01000150.1:0-1875 GCA_002316585.1 Firmicutes bacterium UBA1047
TACAATTGATTTTCAATCAAAAAGGACTGTCCCGAAACATTGGTACGCCCTTTTGCAAAGTGCTTTTATATTGTAGCTTACTTATTTAGCTTTGTCAATCCCCTTTTATTTTTTTATACAGAAAGCTGTTCGACCTCTATTTTGCTTTGAAATATGAACAAATGAATAAATATAGCCACACTTCGCAATGTTTTTTTATGGATATTTTATTATATGGAATGAAAAATATTTGTTTAATCTTATTTTATTAAAATAATGTCCGATATTGTATACAAATATATTATTTTGTTGAATGCTGAATATATCTATAATATAATTATAAAAAAGCAAGAAGTTGTGAGGTTAATATGCAAAAACCAATAAATAAGAATTTATCTCCTTCAGAATTGTCATTTTTCTGCATGCAGATTGCAATGATATTGAAGTCAGGAATGCTTATATCAGAAGGTATTGACTGGATGTACAATGATATAAAAGAAGGCAATGTTAAAAATGCTCTCTTCTCTTTAAAAAACCGATTATCCGAAAAGGTTCCTTTACACAAAGCAATGAAAGATACAGGATATTTTCCTTCATATATTATTAATATGACTCAAATAGGAAATGTAACCGGTAAGCTTGAAGACGTAATGAGCTCCTTGTCTGAATACTATGACAGGGAAGACTTCCTGAAAGGTAAAATAAAGAATTCTATTTTTTATCCGGCAATGCTCTTTGTGATGATGTCATTTGTAATTATATTATTGGTGACTAAAATATTTCCTATATTTGAAGGAATGCTCGAAGAGCTTGGAGCAGCTTCAAATGATTCATCATTTTTAATATCATTTTCCAACGGGATTATGGCAGGCAGAATTGCTATGGCATCAGTCATCATAATAATGGTTTTAATTTTATTAATATTCATACTTAACAAAACCAAAAACGGGAAAAACAAGCTATATAGATTTTTAGCTAAGTTTGCATTGACCAAATCAATAATGAATAAAATCACTGCATACAGATTTTCGTCGGCACTGTCACTATTGCTTAACAGCGGCATGAATATCGATTCTTCCATTGATATGCTTTTGGATATTGTTGAAGATCCGATATTGAAGGAAAAAATACAAATATGCAAGAACTCAATGAGCTCAGGAGAACTCTTCCTTGATTCGGTAAATGAATTATCTTTGTTTTCAAGCATGTATATACAGATGCTCAACACGGGACAAAGAACCGGAGAAATGGATGTTGTTATGAAAAAGCTGACTAACATATATGAAAACGAAGCTGACCAAGCAATCAATAATTTCGTAGCATTGATAGAACCGGTGCTGGTGGGTATTCTGTCCGCGGTAATTGGTGTTATACTTATTTCTGTAATGCTTCCTTTAATGAACATAATGTCATCTATAGGATAACAGAAAGGAATGATATTATGAAAAATAGTAAATTTAAGTATGTTTCAGCTCTTATAATTATATTGTTGATTGTATATATGTACATATCAGTTGATAATGCTAAGAAAAAAAGTGATGAAGAAAGTTTTAATATTTTATCCGAAGCAATTATCAGAAGTGCTGTTCAGTGCTATGCAATTGAAGGATTTTATCCTCCCGATATCGAATACCTTGAAAACAATTACGGTTTATTGGTAGACCACGATAAATATGTTGTAAGCTACAGTATTTTTGCTTCTAACATAATTCCTGAGGTAGAAGTATTCCTTAAAAATATCTATTAATAAGTTAGGAAGGATAAAATATGTATAAACGAAATAACATAAACCAATTTTCATTTCAATTCATATTTATAATGCTTCTTTATCTTATTATTGCAGTATTGTCTGTGATGATCATTTCTTTAGGCAAAAATATATATGACAATATTAAT
>DCDU01000150.1:2023-2293 GCA_002316585.1 Firmicutes bacterium UBA1047
CGGGTTTCTCTTTCATACATAGCCAATAAAATAAGACAGTCAGATAAAAAGGAGAGCTTGGAAATCAGAGGGCTGCATGGTGCAAATGCAGTCATAATCAATGAAGGATATGATGAAGAAAAATATCAGACATGGATATATTTTTATGATGGTGCTATATATGAAATGTTTACCGACGAAGACAGTTCCTTTGAGTTGTATGATGGAATGAAAGTAGTTGAGGCTGACTTTTTTAAAATAGAGGAAATCAAGGATAATTTGTATAAATTC
>DCDU01000150.1:2453-2616 GCA_002316585.1 Firmicutes bacterium UBA1047
TAATTTGTATAAATTCACTGCAGTTAGCAAGGAAGAAATTGCCGAATTGTATTTGTCCTTGTATTCAAATTAAGGCGGTTTTTATGAAGAATAAAGTTTCATTAAATTCAAGGGTATCACTATGGGAAATAATTTTATCGGTTTTAATATTTGCCGCCGCAGG
>DCDU01000125.1:0-1945 GCA_002316585.1 Firmicutes bacterium UBA1047
CGGGCAATTATTATATTTCCTGGTGGGTTAACACTGATGGAGCGGAAACTTATGGAACATCACCTATTCAGGCAGATTTGACCATTATTCAGATTACCTGATAGGTTCACACAGGTAATAGTCAGCTCTTTTGGGCTGGCTTTGCTTTTTTAGTACTTGACAAAACGGCTCTACAAATGTAGAATGAGCTAAATAAACATACACCGTGAAATTGATTATTTTCAACTCCGACACGAAATCAATTTCTGTTGAGTTTAGGAAAATTTTGTGTTTACACAATATAAATTTTGAAAGAGGTGTGTAATGGAAACTATAAAGAGACTGCCTGACAGCGAATTGGAAATAATGATGATAATATGGGAATCAAAACAACCGGTATCATCAACTTATATAATTGAGAAGCTAAAGGGAGAGAAGGAATGGGCGCATACAACCGTTTTAAATTTTTTATCTCGATTAGTGGACAGAGGATTCTTAGAAGCTTCGAAACAAGGCAGGTTCAATTATTATAATACTCTTATAAGCGAAAAGGACTACCTGCAGAAGGAAAGCAAGACATTCTTAGAAAAAATGCACAAAAATTCGTTAAAGAGTCTTGTAGCAGCTTTGTATGACGGAGATGCAATAAGCAAAGAAGATTTGGAAGAATTAAGTAATTATGTGGATGAGGTATCAAAATCATGAGATTGTTTTATAACATTTTATCATTAAGTTTAAGCATGACTCCCGTAATAATTTTATTGTTATTCTTTACTCCCGTACTTAGAAAAAGATATTCTGCCAAGTGGCGGTATATATTATGGGCAGCCGTTTCAATAAGAATGCTGTTGCCCCATTCCTTTGTAAATTTGCCCGTATTATTAAAAAAACCGGTTTCAAGTGCAATATTGTCCCCGACTTCTTCGGCAGCCGGACAATTATCAATAAATACTGCCAACTTACACAATATAAATTATAGTATTGGAGAAGTTCTGTTTGTAATTTATTTTATCGGATTTATATTATACTTGGCTCATGAAATATTTTCCTACGCAGTATTTCACAGGGACATATTGAGATGGGGCAGAAAAACATTAAACAATGAAATTCAAACAATACTTAAAGATGAGAAGAAAAGGCTGAACATAAGACGAAATGTGCCCGTACTTATCAGTAAAAAGGTGTCGAGCCCAATGCTTGCGGGATTGATAAAGCCAAAATTGGTTCTTCCTTCTGAGGCATACACATCCGATGAATTGAGAATGATACTTACTCACGAGATGATTCATCTTAAGAGGAATGATATTTTAATTAAAGCAATATTAATGCTTGCTTCTGCAGTTCATTGGTTTAATCCTGCCGTGCATTTCATGGCAAAACAGGCGAACAAGGATATGGAGAAGTCATGTGATGAGCATGTTTTAAATGGAAAGGATGTCGACGGGAAAAAATTCTATTGCGGCATTATACTTAAAATGGCTGTAAATAACAGTGTTGAAGGACATGTGTTTACGACCAACATAATAAACGGCAGAAAGAATCTTGAGTCGAGAATTAATGATATATTTGACAATTCAAGGAAAAAGAGAGGCAGAGTTTTATTATCTTCATTAATACTTCTCATTTCAATATCCGGTGCCATAATTAGTGTAAACGGTGCGGAGCAGCCGGAAAAGGAATATGTTCAAAACAGCTCTTTGAATGAACATACTGAAGATGAAAAAGAAAATGTAATCATAAATGAAAATAAAGAGGAAAATAAATTTGAAGAAAACAAGTCTGAAGATGAGCAGCATGATAATAATAAGAAAGATATAGAAAATGAGCAAAGCTTTGCTGAAGTGCCTGCAATTGATGATATTCAACATGGCTCGAACAATACGGAGAATTCTTCAGACATAAAGGAATTTGCCGGTGAAGACGATATAACTGAAATTGTGATTGTTGATTTAAATCAGTTGGAAAA
>DCDU01000125.1:2093-2370 GCA_002316585.1 Firmicutes bacterium UBA1047
GATTTAAATCAGTTGGAAAATCAATTGCATGGAAGTGAAATTGGTGACAATTCCGACGAATAGTATAAGCATTCGAAAGGGGGTGTTTTCCTATGAGGGGAAAAATAAATTTACTTTTAGTTATAATATTGACGGCTATGGCAATATTACCTGCCGCAAGGGCAGAGGCGGCAAGCAGTATAACAGTTTCGTTGCCTGAATTTAAAGTAACCTTGAACGGAGTAAGCATTGAAAACAGTTATAATCGATATCCTTTAATTGTTTACAATGGAATTAC
>DCDU01000125.1:2764-2935 GCA_002316585.1 Firmicutes bacterium UBA1047
TGAAGAATTTGGATGGAAATATATATTTGATAAAAATAAGGGTTTAATCATAAATTCAACGACCGGTGCTCCAACCGCAGGTCAATTAACCTTGCCCATAGTAACTCGCGATAATGGAGAAAAGGGAGCCTTTACAATGGCAGGTGACTATTTTTACTATGAAGGAGCAAA
>DCDU01000125.1:3192-11342 GCA_002316585.1 Firmicutes bacterium UBA1047
GAGTTATGGTAACAGCTATGTGATGGCAAGCTTGAAAACAGTAAATGATAAAGCTGTGCTGTCTTATCATCAGGGCGGTGCCGCTATGGGTACAGATTATGAAATTATTATTAATGAGGATGGCACTAATGAAATATTTGATATGGGTTATTCTCATAAAGTAGTTTTTGACAATGTTTCTGTACGGGTTGACCAATGGGCTCCGCCTTTTGCCAACAATTTAACTATAAAGCTGAACGGCGAGCAGGAATATAGACCGGTGGGCAATCCGGAATATCTATACGGCTGGGTTAAAGCGGATTCCGGCGGCAGAAGCCCTAATGATGACCTTGAATTAATAGGCGAAAACATATACATATTGGCTTCTGAAAAGCCTGAAGACTATGATTCAAAAATCGGTATTTACAGAGTTAATATCAACAGCAATGAAACAGTAAGACTTTGTGATAATGACGTAAAAAGCTTTAAGATAGTGGATGATACAATTTATTTCACAGATATAAATAACTTTATTTATACACTTCCTCTTGACGGCGGCAAGGCTGAGCTTTTAGTTGATGAAGCAGTGGACCAATATGAGGTTTATGAAGGAAAGCTATATTATTCGTTGAAGAATAAAAACAATCAGCTCTATATTTACGGCAATGGGGAGTCGGTTAATCCGGAAGGCATTCTGAAAAGCTTAGAGGTGCAGAACGGATACATGGTGGCTATATTTGACAAACACAGCGAATCTCAATATAAACTGATGATTTTTAACAATAACGGCAAATTATTGTATAAGTCCATAGAAAATGTACTTTTAGTGCGAATAGATAACGGCAAGGTTGTTTTTGTGAAAGACAATTGATTAGCCACCCGAATGACTGTGTTCGGGTGGTAAATTATTATTGTATTTACTAAAAACAAGTGATATAGTAATAGCAGTTTATGTAATAATTCGGAGGATAAATTCTAATAATGGTATTTTCAAGTTTAGTTTTCTTATATTTGTTTTTTCCCATAAATTTAATTTTTTATTTTATCAGTAAAAATAACACCTACAGAAATATAATTTTGTTAAGCTTCTCCCTATTTTTTTATGCCTGGGGCGAACCGTTTTTTATTTTTGCATTACTTTTAAGCGGAATCATTAATTATTCCTTTGCATTATTGATAGATAAATACAAGGGAACATATAAGAGTAAGCTTTTTATGTACTCGGCAGTAATAATTGATTTATCAATGATTGGAATATTTAAGTACTATAATTTCTTTGCAAGCAACATAAATTATGTTTTTGATACAAACATAGGGCTAAGCTCAATAGGGCTACCTATCGGAATATCATTTTATACATTCCAAATAATTTCATATGTTATAGATGTATACAGGCAGGATGTACCCGCGCAAAAGAAGTTTTACAAGCTCCTTTTATACATGTCCTTGTATCATCAATTGATTGCGGGACCTATAGTAAGATATATCGATGTGGCTAATGAAATAGATAACAGAATTATAACGCCAAGTAATTTCAGTTATGGTATCAACAGATTTATAATAGGGCTGTTAAAGAAAGTAATAATTGCAAACACGGCAGGTCAGGCTGCAACGGTGTTTTTGGACAGCAATTTAAGCGAGCTGTCCGTATTGGGAGCATGGCTTGGTATAATTATGTATACAATTCAAATTTATTTTGATTTCTCCGGCTATTCGGATATGGCTATAGGATTGGGAAGAATGTTTGGATTTACATATAAGGAAAACTTTAATTATCCGTACATCGCAAAAAGCGTACAGGATTTTTGGAGGAGATGGCATATTTCCTTAAGCTCGTTTTTTAAGGATTATGTATATATTCCCTTAGGCGGCAACAGAAAAAAATTTATCCGCAATGTTCTGATAGTCTGGATGCTGACGGGACTCTGGCATGGAGCCAGCTGGAACTTTATCATATGGGGTATGTATTACGGTATTTTATTATTGCTGGAAAGAACATTATTACATAGAATATTGGATAAAATTCCGGCAGTATTATCTCATATATATTTAATTCTTATAGTTATAATCGGATGGGTATTTTTCTATTATGTTGATATTACAAAAGGAATAAAGTTTATGAGCATACTGTTCGGCTATGGCAGCAATCCGTTATATGACATCAAATTTGAAGTTGAATTTTTCAATAATGTTATATTTTTAATATTTGCAGCTTTCGCAAGCACACCTGTGTTCAAGGGAATATACAATAAATTAAATGAACTGATAGTTATAAACAATTATAAGCCGTCTAAACTTACGATTATAGCATTTAATGCACTAATTTTAATTGTAAGCACCGTACTATTGGTAGGACAAACTTATAATCCGTTTTTATACTTTAGATTTTAGTGAGGCAGCACATGAATAACAAAAATCATTTATCAATTTTAAATATATTGATATTTATATCGCTGATATATACAGTAACAATTTTAAATATATTGACCCCAAAGAATAAAGCAATTTCTGAGGTGGAAAACAGAACATTGGCACAAAAGCCTGTTTTTAGCGTGGATAATCTTTTATCCGGCAAGTATTTCAGGGATTTTGAAAGCTTTTTTGCCGACCACTTCTTTGACAGAGAGAATTTGGTGAAAATCAGCAAAAACATATCATCCTTAAAAGGTATAAAAAGGGAAGAAGAAGTGTATTTGGTTGATTTTGAAGGACAGAATGTAGGAGGCAACCGGAATAATGAGGATGGCGAGAAACCTGAAGATAATGCTGTAGTTACCACAAAAGGAAATCTATTAATATTAAATGATACTGTAATGGAGTTGTATAAATTTAACGAGGATAAAGCAAAATTATATGCAGATATGGTTAATACAGTCAGCAGTACATTAGGGGAAAATGTGAAGACTTACTCCTTGCTGGCTCCTATACAAATAGAATTTTTGAATAACGAGAAATATAAGAATTTATCTGATTCACAAATTGATGCAATTAAATACGTGAATGATAATTTTTCGGATAATATAATTCCTGTAGATGCTTATTCACCCATAAAGGAACATATTGATGAATATGTTTATTACAGAACGGATCACCATTGGACAGCCCTTGGAGCATATTACGGATATACCGGCTTTGCAGATGCGGCAGGACTTGAAGCTGTACCTTTAGACAAATATAAGGAAAATAAGGCTCCGGATTATTTAGGGTATATATCAACTGTCAATCCGTCCGAGAAAGTAAACAGCAACCCGGATGATGTGGTTTATTATGTTCCGCCTGTCAAAACCGATATGAAGGTTTTTTATTATGACAAGGATACCGGAGAAAAGAAATCTTATGCCGGCAGTGTAATCAATAAAAAATATGTATTATTGGACCAAAAATACGGTGTTTTTTTAGGCGGTGATTTTGCGCTTGGTGTTATTAAGACAAATGTAAAAACAGACAGAAAAATAATGGTTATAAAAGATTCCTACGGCAATGCTTTTGTTCCGTTTTTAACACCTCATTACAGTGAAATATATGTGGTTGACCCAAGACATTATAAAGAGAGTATAGTTGATTTAGTCAAAGAAAATGATATCGGGGAAGTAATGTTTCTAAATTATATATTGACAACAAACTTTGACAGCTTTATGGACAGTGTTTTGAATTTGGTAAAATAAAAAGGAATTCTGGGGACGGACCTTAGAATTCCGGGTACAGTATAACATATTAAAAAGCAAACAGTATTCGATATTTAGGCTTGTCGAATACTGTAACTAATTATGTTTTATGTCTTCATTAAAAAGAGAGTATATATAGATTTTTCTTCAATGACTTATTTAATTTCAGACAGCCTTGTATAATATTCTTTTTGCGATAAACCTGTTATATCATCTATATTTGAAGCATTGGGAGAAAATCCGGAAGGCTCCCAATGAGATAAGGCGGTGTTGTAAAAGCACTCATATGCATGCTCATCGTTGTAACCTATAAATGAGCCGACCCACTTTACATTAACCATTGTTTTAACACGGACATTTGCGCCGCTGTTTCTTATTTCTTTTGAGTTGTGACCGGTAAATCCGCCTATGCCAAACGGCATTTTATCTATAAAATATCTGTCATTATTTATGATATAGTCGCATGTAACGATACCTTCTGCACTGCAATTTAATATATCCGCTGTATTGCTTCCTATAAATCCGCCAATCCAATTTCCGCCGTAAACCTCAACGTCGGCATGACAATTAATAATTTCACATTTTACCTCGTTGCTGTACAAATCATAGCCATTACCTGCCGCACCTGCTAATCCGCCTATATCTACGGTTCCTCTTACAGTGCCGCTTACTGTGCAGTTTTCTACACTTGCGCCATTTATTCTGCCTGCAAGTATTCCGGCTTCAACATAGCCTTCTTCGCCTATGTAGTCTATATTTGCATTTAAAATATTCAAATCCTTCACCGAGGCTCCGCGTCCCAATACAGAGAAGAAGCCAATAGAATTATTCTCGTTATCTGATGTTTCCAAATCTAAAAGTATGCTTAAATTACTGATGGAATGGTTATTTCCGTTTAATACTCCGCAAAAGCCCGTTACATATGGTATTCTGTGGTCTGCAATATTCATAATATTGTAGTTCTTGCCTATGGGCTCAAATTCAATTTCGCTCATATCAATATCGCACATGAGGTTGTAGGTTGACCGCATTTCATTATACAAGGTACTGTTCACGCACTCTGACATTGCCGCAACATCCTGAGGGCTTGTTAAATCGTACGATTTTCTTTCGAACAATTTACCGTATCCATTATCGGTGTATATGTTTTTCACTATATCTATATCATAGATGTTTTCAACATCTATAATTTTATACATTTGCTCTCCTGCTTTAAAAACATCGGATAATATTTCCGGAATATCATCTTCGCTTAACACATATGGAGTTGCGGTATATTTCACAGGATACAGCCAATGCTTGTTTCCGTCCTCACTGTTGAAAAACCTTCCGTACAGTATACTGATTTGTTCATCGTCAGCGCTGATTTGAAATGGCTCAAGAGTAAACTCGGGTTTTTCATAATCCATATAGTTAAAAGAGCCGTAGTAGTTTTCTTCGCCTGCTGAAAATAACATAAAAAGAGATGAAATAACCTTTGTATCCTTATATGGAATTGTAATTTGACCCAATTCATCAAGGAAATTATCTTCTTTATTTAAATCTATTAAAAGTCCTCCGGTGTATAAACCGTTTTGATATTCTCCTAAATTGTCGCCGGATGCGTATTTTTCATACATTGATACAAATTCGTGAAGCTTTGAATAATCTGTGTCAGGTTCTTTTTGTGCATTTTCTTCCGGAATTTCATTTGAAACAGCATTGCTATCTGCTTGATTGCATGAGCAAAGAAGCATGCATACAGCCAATATTAAAAATAAATATTTTTTCATTATTACTTCCCCCATGCATCTAAATAAATAAAAGCAGGCTTATTGCCATTATGACCATACCGGCTATGAGTCCGTATATTGACAGGTGGTGCTCTCCGTATTCCTGTGCTGACGGAAGGAGTTCATCCAATGATATATATACCATTATTCCGGCTATGGAGCCGAAAATTATACCGAACATCAAGTCATTGATAAAAGGCATTAATATTAAAAAACCAACCAATGCACCTATTGGCTCCGCAAGTCCGGACATGAAGGAATACATAAAAGCTTTTTTTCTGTCTCCCGTAGCGTAGTAAATGGGAACAGATACGGCTATTCCTTCAGGAATATTATGTATTGCTATTGCTACGGCTATAGGTATTGCTATTGAAGGGTCGTGAAGTGCGGAAATAAATGTTGCAAGACCTTCCGGAAAGTTGTGAATTCCGACGGCTAAGGCAGTAAATACTCCTGTTCTTAAAAGCTTTTCTTCCGATTTAACCTTTGATTCTTCTATATCCTCAACCTTGTACATTTCATGTGGATTTTCTCCGCTGGGTATGACTTTGTCAATGACAGCCATTAAGAGCATTCCGCCGAAAAATGCGGCAACAGTAGCCCAGGAGCCTGCTTTCAAACCAAGCTGCGCCACTAAGCTATCCTTTGCTTTAACAAATATTTCAACCATTGAAACATAAATCATAACACCTGCCGAGAAGCCAAGGCTGATTGCCAAAAATCTTGTATTGGTTTTTTTAGTAAAAAAAGCTAAAGCACTTCCTATGCCTGTGCTTAAGCCTGCAAAAAGCGTTAATCCGAATGCAAATAAAATATTGTCCATATTACCTCCTTATGCTGATATATACCCATTTAATATTCTTGTAAACTGTTAATGTTATAATTCCATTTCTGTATATATTCTTATAAAGTTTTCTTTGGCAATGATATAAACAAATCTGCTTAATATTAACATTATTAATATAAGCAAAGCTACTAAAACTTTATTTTCTCCAAGATGTAAAGGTATATTAATATTATTGAGGACGGTTATTATAATAATAGGATACCAGAATTGTAAGTTTCCTCTTAGGAAATTTACAGGTCCCGCAAATAAAATTGAAACAGGAAATGTAAGTATTAATTCAAATATAAGAAGTAAAGGAGGTGTGTATGGTGCGACACCAATCATAGTCTTCAAATGTAAGTGCAGCTAAAAAGGTTAATGTTGGAATTACTGATATAAATGTACCTAATCCATCTCTGATTTGCATCGAAAAAAGTATAGCTGCTAAAAAAACATAAAGTATCGATTTTCTCTTTATTAATAAAAAATTATGTCTTATTACTGTATTCATAATTATCACCCCGTGAAATTATTATATCCTTAATATATTGTTTTTTCAGCGGAATTGATACGGAATAAGGTTATAATTCCATTAGATTTCATGCCCTTTGACAATTCCTTGAATTTCTGGTCTTCTTGAGATGTTTAGCATTTTGCTTTCGTTTACAACTTTAATTAAATCATCTTCAATCATATTGGGTTTCTTTTCTTTCAGCATTGTTATATTTTGCTGCGCTACAAATGTGCCTTTGCCGAGAACCGTATGTATGAAGCCGTCTCTTTCCAATTCCTCATAAGCTCTTTTAGTTGTAATGACACTTACATGCAGTTCCTTGGCAAGGTTTCTTATAGAAGGCAAAAGCTCATCTTTCATTAAAACCCCCGTAAGTATTTGTTCTTTTATTTGAAATGAAATTTGCTCATAAATAGGCTGCTTGCTTGAGTTTAAAATTAATACTTTCATTTCATTATTCCTTTTCACATACTGTATATATACTATATACACAGCATATAGTGCAAACTTAAGTATGTCAATAAAAATGATGAGTTGGGTTGTGTTATTTTTTGAGTTATGAATTCTATTGATTGATTAATAATAAATTGGTATAATAATTTCAAGGTTATTAAATAATGATTTATTAATGAAAACAAAGGACGGATGAAATGAAAAAATTTATAAATGAATGGGTAATTCCTACTGTTATAGCCGTTGTGATAGTTCTTTTTTTAAACAGATTTATATTTATATTGGTGACTGTTCCTACAGGATCAATGGAAACAACAATTATGCCGGGAGACAGGCTTTATGTAAATAAACTATTCAACATAAAGGATGTAAAAAGAGGAGACATTCTTGTATTCTATTCTGATGAAATGGATGCAAGGCTTGTAAAGAGGTTGATTGGATTGCCGGGTGAGACGGTTGAAATAAATGAAAACGGCGAAGTGTCTATAAACGGCGAGAAGCTGAAAGAGCCCTATGTGAGCCAAGCAAGGGGAGAAGCACAAACATATATAATTCCCGAGGGTAAATACTTTTTCTTGGGGGATAACAGACCTATATCCGTAGATGCAAGATATTGGAGCAATCCATATATATCAGAGGATAAAATTATAGGGAAGGCTGTTTTCAGATTTTTCCCGCTTAACCGTATAGGCACTCTAAGGACGGACCTTTAAGTTGTCAAGTAATCAAGGTGATTAGGTTATATCTGAAATTCCATTAAAAAATATTAGAAAGCAAGCAAATAAAACCCCTGCTGGGATGTACAAAGGGAACAGGTCTTGGTCTTTCAATTGCCGGCAAAATTTTAGAATTGCATAGATTCCTGTACGGTGCTGAAAACCAAAGAGGAAGGTGTAATATTCTGGTTTAAATTCAAATAGGCACTCCGGGGACGGACCTTG
>DCDU01000125.1:11437-18873 GCA_002316585.1 Firmicutes bacterium UBA1047
AGGCACTCCGGGGACGGACCTTGGAGTGCCAAATTTAGAAATTTAGTAATAAAAGTCATTCTAAGGTCCGTCCCCCAAATTCCCTAATATTGTCCTTACAATGATATATCTTCCTGTATATCCTATTAGTTGACGTTGATATTATGCATTATGGGATATATGATTATATATATATATTAGATATATTGGGGGATATAAAATGACGAAAAAATTTTTAGCAGTAATATTAGTTTTTATGATTGTTTTATCAATGGGTACTGTTTCCGCAAATGTGCATAATAACGAAAAACAAGAACCCAATGATGTACAGGTAAACAAGTTAACTGAAAGTTCAAATGAATTAATTACAAATGATGATATTAAAACGGATGTTGAAGAAAATATAAAACATGAGACAGTTAATTCGGGAAATAAACAATATACAGTAACCGAGGCGCCGGAGCCTATTATACCTGTAGAAGAGAAATCGGATAAAAGAGTAATATACCCGGATAAGCCGATGATAGCAATAACCTATGATGACGGACCGTCGGTATATACGCCTGAGGTATTGGATATTTTAAAAGAAAACAATTCGGTTGCAACATTTTTTGTATTAGGTTCAAGAGTATACGACAATAATGATACTTTAAACAGAATGCTTGAGGAAGGAAACCAAATAGGCAATCACAGCTATAATCATAAAAATCTTACAACAATAAGCGACGAAGAGTTGTATAAGCAAATTAAAGGAACAGATGATTTAGTTTATATTGCCACCGGTTATACACCATCGGTTATGAGACCTCCATATGGTTCAACAAATAAGGAATTAATACAAAAAATATCAAAACCGGTTATTAAGTGGTCTGTTGATACACGAGACTGGGAGAACAGAAATGTTGAAATGATTAATAAAAATATTTTTGAAAATGTAAAAGACGGAGATATAATACTGATGCATGATTTATATGAGAGTACCTTGGAAGCATCAAAAATTGCAATTCCCGAATTAATCAGCAGAGGATTTCAGATTGTCACCATTGATGAATTATTTGAATACAGAGGGGCTTCATTGGCAGCAGGAGAACAATATTACAATGTGTATAAATAAATAGTTGCAGTTAGTTACAGTATTCGGCAAAATGCCGGATACTGTTTTTTCCGCATTGAAAAATAAGTCATTGTTATTGGAATAAGTGGGTTATAGTAATATGTTATAAAGTGAATTTATAACATTTGATTTGTTCTATTTAAACAAGGTCAAAGTAATAATAAATGACTTGTATTAATAAAAGAAACAATGTAAAATATTGTCAGAATAGGCAGAGCAGGGTATGGCTGATACATCCTGATGAAAGGAGGTTAAAACTCCAAGTAATAGGAGGTGAAGCCTATGTCAATATATGAAACTTTGACATTAATGATTGCATTTGCAATGTTAGTGGCGGTTGTCATAAACGGACAAAAAAAGTAATTACCCTGTTGGCCCAGAGTAATTACAAACATTTTTTAAGTTGAGTCAGCTATAGCCGACTGCCTATTCTTTATCTTATCCAAATTATAACTTAATTATTAATAAAAAGCAATACAAAAAATATAATGTATAAAAAAATTAAAATATGAGAGTAATTATGAAACTAATAGAAACCCTATTTATGGTAGATTTCACCGGCATTTATTTTAAAGGCTCTGTAAATTTGCTCTAGCAATATTACCTTGAAAAGCTGGTGGGGGAAGGTCATTTTTGAAAATGACAGCTTGAAATCAGCACTGCTTATCACTTCTTCCGACAAGCCGTTACTGCCTCCTATAATAAATGTTATATCTGATTTTCCTTCGAGGGCTAATTTGCTTAATTTTTTTGAGAATTCTTCGGAGCTAAGCTGCTTGCCTTTTATATCCAAAACAATTATATATGAGTTTTTTGGTATCCTGTTAAGGATTTTTTGCCCTTCCTTTAATTTAACCTGCTCTATTTCTGCCGCAGAATAGTTATCATCAGCTCTTTCATCAGGTATAACTTCTTCAAAAAACTTGCAATACTTGGAAAGACGTTTTGCATATTCTTTCATTGCTTCGGTAAAAAACTTTTCTTTTATTTTGCCTACGGATATTATTGTTGTTTTCATTGTAAGCCCTCTGATTCATAATTTATCATAAATAATTTTTCCAATAATATAATATTATATCATTGATTTTTAGGAAATGCCAGACAATTAACATAATAACGTTTGCAATTATTGTTGCAAATTATTTCTTGCTGTGATATAATCTTGATACTTTTACAATCTGAGTTTTTATAAATCAAAAATTTATCGGTGAGGTAGATAATAAATGATTAAAATAAAAAGAATACTATGTTTTGTAATATGTATCTGCATTCTCGGCACTCAGGCTTTTGGATTCAGTAAAATGGACTACGAAGAGCTTAATATTAAAAACAACTTAGAAAAAATCTATGGAATAAATATTAAAATACCTGAGAATAGTGATTACAGGTATTTTATTGACTGCATGCTTATATTGGAAAAAAGCATTAAGAAGTTTCCCGATAATGTAATTAAAGAAATAACCGACTATTATTCAAATAAGGGGATTGTAACAAATGTAATTTTAGATAAAACCGAAGATATAAAAGATTTGTTTTCTGTATCTGAAAATGATGAAAGTTCAGTTAATATTTACATAAAAACATTGGAAAGCAGTTTGTATTCCGAGTCATGTTTTGTGTCGGAAGAAGCTATAATACATGAGCTAAGTCATTTTATAAGCGATTATATATTTAAAACATATGATTTCGATAAACTAAAAGATGAATTTGACAAGTTAAATGCAGGATATAATTATGGCACCTGGAAAGACGGCTACTGCAAGGTGTTTGTTAATAAGCACTCCGCAACAAGCTTTAAGGATGAAGTTGCGGATATAATATGGTATGCAGAAGCTCATCCTTCGATTATTCGAAACATTAATGACGGAAACATGGCAATAATCCATGAGAAGCTAAGTTTGGTTGCTGAAGCATTTAATGAAGTTTTTTACTCCGTTTCGGAAGATACAAAGCTTTGGCTGGATGCAATTCCCCAAAAACCTCAGGCATGGGCAACGGATATCATTGCGGAAATGAGAAATTTATCGCTTATTCCCGAAGAATTTGAAGGATTGTACGATGCTTACATCAGCAGAGAAGATTTTTACAAACTGATTTTAAATATGCTTCATAAAAAAATAGGTGAAGATAATTTAAATGATTACTTTAATGTAACAGATTATGAGGAGCATGTTGCTTTGGATCCTGTTAACGGAGAAATATTTGTAGATGATGGTATGAATTATGCATCTTATTATAATTTGCTGTGCGATAACAATGATATATTGTATCAAGCTCATAATATGGGAATTGTAAATTCTGAATCTTTTAAAGAACCTGATGGGTATATGACAAGGCTTGAAATTGCAAAAAATTTAGTATATATAGGCAATGAGCTGGGCATAAATTTTTCTGATTATGAGATTGTAGATTACAATGATATAAGTAAGGTTGCCGAAAGTGAAAAACCATATATACACATAGCTGCCAGCAAGGGATTTTTAACGGGAGACGGTTTGAATTTCAAACCATTTGATTATTGCACATATCAGGAAACTTACATAATACTTATGAGATTTTACAATCTTATTTGAAAGTGCAGATTAATTTATATTTATTAAACGACTCGTTTGTGATATAATGGTAAAAACACATAGAGGGTAACATTATGTTTGACTTGAGAAGTATTGTTATAGGCGTTGTAATAATGCTAAAAAAATATTCCTGTGTAAGTCTTACCATTTATGAAGAAGCAAATGAGGATGATTATAAAAGCGGAATAATGGCACTGCCTTTAATAGGAATTGCCATTGGATTTTTTGCATTTATTATTTCTTCTTTAAGATATGTATATGACGGATTTTTTATAAGTTCTGCAGTGCTTTTGTATTATTGTCTTGTTACCAAGACGGCTAATATAAAGGATGTTTACAGAACTTTGAACTATTATATAAAGCCTTCGAATCAAACAGGGCAGATACCGGGAATCATAAGTGTTGTAATAATTTGCTTAATGTATTTTTCGCTTTTTAGGATTGTACCCGTAACTTCTTTGATTATTATGCCTGCGGCGGGATTTTCAAACCTGATAATACTCAGTAAGGTTATAAAAAGAGATTTGGATAATACTTTAATATTGAAGCATTGCGGAAAGTATCATATAATGGCAGCCTTTGGCATATCCTTTCTTTTCGCTGCAATATTTAACTACAAGTTGATAATTTCATTGTCACTTACATATATGATAACGGGAGTAATCATAAGCATATTGGATAAGAAAATAAAAAGTGTTCCGAATTCAGCAGAAGGTTTTATAATAGAAATATCGCAAATATTGTTTCTGTCAGTCACATATTTGCTGAAAATTTAGGATTACAATTCATGCTCATTAAATGTATAAATAAAATAGCGGTGTCCGATAATAAATTGGGGTCGCTATTTTTTAATCCCGTTCAAAATTATTTTTGATATTCATGTCACAAAATGATATAGCCGTACGTTATAAGAATGAAAGTCGATTTTCAAAATAAATACAGGAAGTGATGTAATGGAAGAAATAACAACTGACACAGATTTCAAAGAAACCGATGAAATCCGGTTGGACAGGGCTATAGAGATATATGGGCATAAGCTCCTGAGGTATTGCCACAATATTCTGTGTGACTATGCAGATGCTCAGGATGCGGTGCAGGAAACATTCATCAAGGTATATTATAAAAGGAGTCTGTTCAGAAGAAATATTTCATTTCAGGCATGGCTTTACAGGATTGCTTACACAACCTGCATTGACATGCTCAGGTACAGAAAACTGCGGAGATTTCTTCCTCACAGGCAGCAGACTCATACTGCCGGAGAGGAAGATGAATACATGAGCGAAGAACTGAAAGCAGCACTTATGACCTTGTCTGCCGCAGACAGAGCGTTGATTTTCAGCAGGGTAATAGATGAACAAAGCTATGGTGAATTAGAGGAAATATACAATGCATCATCAGCTGCGCTGCGCAAGCGCTATGAGCGGGCAAAGAAAAAATTAGCGGGTATTTTAAAGGAAAAATATCAAAATTATAATGAAAGGGAGAAAAAGAGATGAACTGGGACAATGATGAATTAATAATTAAGGATTTACTTAACGGCATCAATACGCCGGGATATAATATTGCTTCGGAAATAGAGAAAAACAAGGTAAAAAAATCTCCTTCATTTAAAAGGCACTTAGTTACTGCAGCAGCTTTGCTTATGCTTCTGACCTTTACCTTTGCGGCGGCGGCGGCAACGATTTCGGGGTTCAAGTATCTTGTGAGTATTATCGGGGAGGAAAATGCCGGAGTGGTTTCGCCTGTTGAGCTGTCTGATGAAGACCGGGGAATAAAAATGGAGGTTGTTGCGTCAGGACGTTTCGACAACATGCTGAAAATTTATGTGACCCTTCAGGACCTGACAGGGGAAAGATTAGCCGATGATATAAAACTTTCGCCTTACAGTCTTGACGGAATAGACAGGATAAAAAAAGTCAATGGCATAGGAGGTTCATCTGTCAGGGGGTGGGATAGGATTGACTATGATGAGCAGAACCACAAGGCTACGCTTCTGTATGAGTATAACAGCAGTGATAAATTAGAAGGGGAGGAACTTACCCTCAAAATAGACAAAATACTTTATAACACAAAAGAATATTGGAATTACAAGGTAACAGAAGCCGATTTGTCAAAGGCTGACAGGAACCCGCACATATTTTATGCTTCAATGGAGCAATTTTTGTCCACGAGCAATATTGGTATTCTGGAAGAAAGCATATTCAAAAATTATGCGGCGGAAGATGCAATTCCGATTTTAAAAGAACAGGCTGATAAAATAAGCTTTCCTCAGACAGAAGGATTTAACATATGCGCTGTGGGAGTTGTTGACGGCAAGCTTCACATACAGACCCAAAACTTTGAAATTGAGAATAAGGACACAAACTACAATATTTATTTCGTAGATTTAAAAAATCCTCAACCCTATCATGATTTAAAAAATCCCGAAGGAATTTTCAGATTTGACTTGGACGAAGACGGCAATATAACTAAGGAAACAGATTTTCCCGCATATGAGGAATATGTGTTTGATATAGACACAGACAGATTGGAGGAATATGAGCTGTTGGCTTATATAAGAGAAAGTGATGCTATAAAGGGTGAATGGGAGGTTAAATTCAGCTCGGAGGACAGCGGAGAAATATTGAAAACGCAAATTAACAAGGATGTAGACGGTATCAGGGTGGACTCGGCTTCCGTAAACCCTTTCGGAGGAATACGCATTGAAGGAACTGTTGACAATCACGTGAAAATACCGGTAATGTTTAATGTGAAAATCAATACATCCCGCGGGGAAATGATAACAACCTTCTCTTCATATGATTATTTGGGGGATAGGACTGAGAATTCGGAGTATAACTTTGAAGCATTTTATGAAACGGAAAAGCCCGTTGACCTTAATTCTGTTATATCGATTGAAATCAACGGCGTGACAACTTACTTTGAAAGATAAATTGCGTAGGAAAATATTATGATAATAAGAAAACTTGCCGGAATTTTAGGAATCAAGGTCGAATGGGATGATGACACAAGGACGGCAGTTTTCTAAAACTCCGGCGCACCTGTGTGTGTTAAAAAATTTTTGACAAACATTATTGCTTAATGTATAATTAAAGTCAGACTTTTACGGACTTTCTTGTTCTTATGGGTTGGAAAGCCCTTTTTATATTATCGGAGGTATCGATGGAAAATAAAAAAGTAATATTCAGCGGTATGCAGCCTTCCGGCTCATTGACTTTGGGAAACTATTTGGGAGCCTTAAAGAATTGGGTAACTCTTCAAAGTGAATATGATTGTTATTACTGTGTGGTTGACATGCATGCAATAACAGTTCCAAAGGAGCCTAAGGATTTAAGGAAAAATACATATGAAGTTCTTGCCAATTATATAGCAGCAGGATTAGACCCGGAGCAGGTAACTTTATTTATTCAGTCTCATGTATCGGGACATGCGGAGCTTTCATGGATATTGAACTGCTTTTCATATTATGGAGAGCTTAGCAGAATGACTCAGTTTAAAGATAAATCTAAAAAGCAAGATGCTAATGCAATAACTGCCGGCTTATTTACATACCCTGTTTTAATGGCGGCGGATATTCTTTTGTATCAGGCAGATTTAGTTCCCGTAGGGGAGGACCAAAGACAGCATTTAGAAATTACAAGAGATATTGCACAGCGGTTTAACAATCGATTCAGTGAAACATTTAAAATTCCCGAGCCGTTTATTTCAAATGATGTAAATAAAATAATGAGTCTTCAGGACCCTGCAAGCAAAATGTCAAAATCAGACTC
>DCDU01000034.1:0-821 GCA_002316585.1 Firmicutes bacterium UBA1047
TGGATATTGAACTGCTTTTCATACTATGGAGAGCTTGGCAGAATGACTCAATTTAAAGATAAATCAAAAAAACAAGATTCCAATGCAATAACTGCCGGACTATTTACTTACCCTGTTTTAATGGCTGCGGATATACTTTTGTATCAGGCAGACTTAGTTCCTGTGGGGGAAGATCAAAGGCAGCATTTAGAAATTACAAGAGATATTGCACAAAGATTTAACAATCGTTTCAGTGAAACATTTACAATTCCCGAGCCGTTTATTTCAAAGGATATAAATAAAATAATGAGTCTTCAGGACCCTGCAAGCAAAATGTCAAAATCAGACTCCAATGAGAATGCATATGTGCTTTTAATGGATAAACCGGATGATATAAGGAGAAAATTCAAGCGTTCCGTGACTGATTCAATTGGAATTGTAAATTATACCGATGAACAGCCGGGGGTCAAAAATTTAATTAATATTTACTCAAAAATTACAGGGAAGAATCCGGATGAAGCAGTGCTTGATTATGAGGGTGCCGGTTATGCAAAATTAAAAGAAGATGTTTCCGAAGCGGTTATTGAAGAATTAAAGCCTATTCAGGAAAGGATAGATTATTTATTAAAAAATAAGGGCTATTTGGAAAAAATATATAGTGCCGGAGCACAGAAAGCAGAAATTGTTGCGCGAAAAACCCTGAGAAAGGTTCAAAGGAAGGTTGGATTTATTCCAAGATAGAATTTAATAATAATATAAGTATTTAATAATTTGGAGGAAGCATGTTAGTTATTATAAATGGCTATATTAAGACCATGGATGGAGAAGATATTCCAAAGGGT
>DCDU01000034.1:939-8319 GCA_002316585.1 Firmicutes bacterium UBA1047
AAGGGTCAAATAATTATTGAGAACGGAAAAATAAAAGAAATCGGCAGCAATTTGGTTATACCTGCTGATGCTGAAATTATTAATGCAGAAGGTTTATTGGTTACACCTGGGCTGATTGATGCGCACTGTCACATTGGAATGTGGGAAGAAGGAATCGGCTTTGAAGGAGAAGACGGCAATGAAGCGGTAGAACCTATTACACCTCACCTAAGAGCAATTGACGGCATCAATCCGATGGACCAGGGGTTTCAGGATGCTGTTGAGGGCGGCGTAACCACAGCTGTTACAGGACCCGGAAGTGCCAATGTAATAGGCGGAACATTTGCAGCAATTAAAACTTACGGCAGAAGAATTGATGATATGATTATTAAGGAGCCTGTTGCAATGAAAATTGCTTTTGGAGAAAATCCCAAAAGAGTTTACGATGAGCAGCATAAATCTCCCGTTACAAGAATGGCAATCGCAGCATTGTTGAGAGAAACTCTGTTTGAAGCGCAAAAATATATGGAAGATTTAGAAGCATCAAAGGAAGATCCCGACGAAAAGCCTGATTTTGATATGAAGCTTCATTCCATGCTGCCTGTATTAAAGAAAGAGATACCCTTAAAGGCGCATGCTCACAGAGCGGATGATATTTTTACAGCACTTAGAATCGCCAAAGAATTTAATGTGGATATAACATTAGACCACTGCACTGAAGGACATCTCATAGTTGATGAACTTAAGGCTGCGGGAAAACCATGTTTGATTGGTCCTACGTTCGGCTCTCGAACCAAGGTTGAGCTTAGAAACAAAAGCTTTGAAACTCCTAAAGTATTGATTGATGCAGGAATAAAGACAGCTATTATAACAGATTCCAATGTTATACCTATTCAACATATAACTATGTGTGCGGGAATGGCAGTTAAAGCCGGTCTTTCCGAAAAAGAAGCTTGGAAATCAATTACTATCAATCCTGCAGAAATAACAGGAATCGATGACAGGGTTGGAAGCTTAAAGGTTGGCAAGGATGCAGACATAGCAATTTTTAAAGGAAATCCTCTGTTGGATATCAATTATGAAACAGTAATGACAATTATTGATGGAAAAGTGGTGTTTCAAGGAAGTAAGGCATCCCTCTAATGAAGGGTAAATCTATGCGGGAAACTTAGAGAAATGTACACGATAGTATGGAGATACACCTTTAAGTAGCGTGAGTCTCTGACAATTAGAATATATTTTGTATATAGGGGACGCAGGGCGTTCCCGTTTTATATTCCACGAGCAGAATTTACAAAAAAAACTTGCAAAATGTCGCCAAAAAGAATACACTAAGCAGTGGAAAAAAAGAGGAAGGTAATTATGAAGAAAAAGATTATAAATATAGCGGTAATTGCTCATGTTGATGCAGGAAAGTCCACATTAGTTGATGCTTTTTTGCAGCAGAGCGGAGTTTTTAGAGAAAATCAGGAAGTAGCCGAACAGGTAATGGACTCAAACGACTTGGAACGTGAGAGAGGTATAACAATATATTCCAAAAACTGTTCGGTAATGCATAATGATATAAAAATTAATATAGTTGATACACCGGGACATGCTGACTTTTCATCAGAAGTTGAAAGAATTATGAAGACTGTGGATACAGTTATTTTGCTTGTGGATTCCATTGAAGGACCAATGCCTCAAACTCGTTTCGTGCTTCAGAAATCTCTTGAAATGGGGCTGAAACCTATTTTGTTAATAAATAAAATTGACAAAAAAAACCACAGGGCGGAAGAAGTTGTTGACATGGTATTCGATTTGTTCGTTGAATTAAATGCAAATGATGAGCAGCTTGACTTTCCCATACTATATGGTATTGCAAAGCAAGGAATTGTTCAGTATGAATTGGATGAGGAAAATGGCGATATAGTACCCTTGTTCGATACAATTGTTAAACATGTTAATCCATATCCCGACAGAGACGGTGAAGATTTGCAGATGCAGGTATCAACTCTTGCTTATGATGATTATATAGGAAGATTAGGCATTGGAAGGGTGACAGCGGGAACAATCAGAGAAGGTCAGACAGTTTCTGTTGCAAAGCATGACGGAAGTGTTGAAAAGCAAAAAATATCCAATATTTATGTATATGAAGGTTTAAAACGTACTCAGGTAAAAGAGGCTTTCAGCGGTGATGTAGTAGTTGTATCGGGCATTTCTAATATATCAATCGGAGACACCGTCTGCAGCGAGAATAAAGTGATTCCAATGGAAACCATAAAAATTGAAGAACCAACAATGTCAATGAACTTTTTAATCAATACATCACCATTTGCAGGTTTATCAGGGAAATATGTTACAACCAGGCATTTAAAGGCAAGACTTGAAAAAGAACTGGAAGTTAATGTCGGACTTAAGGTAGAAACTTTGGAAGGAGCGCTGGACGGCTACAAGGTATCCGGAAGAGGAGAGCTTCACTTATCAATACTTCTTGAAAATATGAGAAGGGAAGGTTACGAGGTATCCGTATCAAGACCTGAGGTTATTCTTAAAAAAATTGACGGCGTTGTAATGGAGCCTATCGAAAGAGTAATTGTAAATGTTCCGGAGATGTATTCGGGCTCTGTAATTTCAAAGCTTAATTTGAGGAAGGGTGTTATGTCTTCAATGATGCCTGACGGGAATTACGTAAAAATCGAATATATGGTTCCTACCAGAGGACTGTTGGGATATCGTACCGAACTGATAAATGACTCCAGAGGCGAAGGAACAATAGTGAGAATCTTTGATCATTATGAAAAGTTTAAAGGTGAAATACCTCAAAGAGTTAACGGCGTGCTAATATCTAACGACCAGGGGGAAGCGATAGCATACTCATTGAATAACTTGGAAAGCAGGGGAATTTTATTTATAAATCCCGGAGAAAAAGTTTATGAAGGTATGATTATTGGTATGAATTCCCGTGGGGAAGATATTACCGTAAATCCTTGCAAGGCGAAAAAACAATCTAATACACGTTCTTCAGCTGCAGATGATGCAGTAAAATTGTCACCACCAAGAATAATGACATTGGAAGCTGCGTTAGAATTTATAAATGATGATGAGTTGGTTGAGATAACACCGGATTCCATAAGGCTGAGAAAAAGATATTTATCTGAAATTGAAAGAAGAAAATATGCTAATAAGCTTAAGACAACAAACTAATTAGATGAGATACCGCAGTTTCGTTCAACAATTTATTTGCTCCCTGTGTCGCATAAATTGGGAACTCAGTGCGAATGACCTACTGCTATTTTTCAGAAATACCCCTGAAAATAGCGGTAGGTCATTTTTATTCAGGGTAGTATAAATTTTCTTCTTTAATATTTAAAAGCACTTCATTATAAAACTTAGAAGCTTCATATTTAGCCATATTTAAATTCATATCCTGATAATTTCCGCAGGATATCGCATCTGCACCGGGAACGTCTCCTTCATAATTCATAATGAAGAAAAACATTTCTTTAATAATTTTATATACATCAGATGATTTTAAGTCATTTTTAAAAATTACATAAAATCCTGTCCTGCATCCCATGGGTCCGAAATATATTGTTTCCTTGTCGTATATTTCATGATTTCTCAAAAATGTCGCTCCCAAATGCTCTATGGTATGAAGTTCCGCAACATTTATAACAGGCTCCTTGTTAGGCTCTTTCATTCTTATATCAAAGGTTGTAACAATTTTTTCTCCAACCTTGTCTTTTCTTGAAACGTAAATTCCTCTTTTTAGTTTTAAATGATTTACTTGAAAGCTTTCAATTTTTTTCATTTGAACTCCTATTATTGTTAATGTATTTAAATTTCAGTATTTATTAAATAATACATAATATATGCATAAGTGACAAGTAAAAAAAATATATTGCCGGGTTTAAAATCCCCGATTTTTTTCAGCCTCAATTTTTCAGCTACAATTTCTACAGAATAAATTTTTAAAAAATAAAGTTATTTTTCACTTTTTTAGATTAAAGTGCTTCATGTATGTTTTTATTACATCAAGAATATAAAGTTGTTCCTCTTCTGATAATTCTTTGGAGATAGAATATATTTCTGCTAAAACTTTAGAACTTCTAATTGCTTCTGAATTATACATTTCGCCGGTCTCGCTGACAAGCCACTCCTGGTTTATTTCTAAAACATTACACAAAGCATTGATAATTAAGGGTTGAGGTGCTTCGGTTTTATTATGCTCTATGTTTGTAATAACGCCTCTGGAAGTTCCGATTTTTTCCGCAAGTTCATCTTGCGTGAAACCTTTAAGTGTGCGAGCAGTTTTTAATCTTTCACCTAAAGTCAATTTAAACACCACCTTTTACAGATATATTATCATAATTAAATCGTATTGTAAATACGGGTTTTTTGAAAAACATGGGGCAAATGTCTTGACAATACACGAAAAATAGACTATTATGTATTATAAATACAATAATAAGTATTTAAAATACATAAGGAGATGAATTTATGGGGAACATAGCTGTTTTAAGGAAAATAAACCGGTAGCAAAAATCGATTTACCAAGCACAGTAATTTTTAAAACAAAGGACTGTTTCAGTGGAGATATCAAAAGTAATAGTGATACGTTAGATGCAGTTTATGCTGAAACCGTAAATCCTGTAACGGGACCTATTTATTTTAATAATGTAGATGCAGGTGATGTATTAGAAATTAAAATTAAAAAAATTATAGTGAATTCACCTGGATTTACAATGTGTGTACCAAATGAGGGCTTGCTTGGCGATATAATTAAAAAGTCTGTTACAAAATTTTATAGTTTTGATGATGAAAAAATAACTATTAATGATAATCTGACTATAAAAACCGAACCAATGATTGGTGTAATTGGCGTTGCACCTGCAGAGGGTGAGGTAGAAACACTGTCTCCGGGGGATCACGGAGGTAATATGGACACTACATTAATTCGTGAAGGTTCAACAGTATACCTTCCGGTTAATGTCAAAGGTGCATTTTTAGGGGTAGGAGACCTACATGCTGCCATGGGAGATGGAGAATCTTGGTATATGGGTCTTGAAGTTTCGGGTGAGGTTGAATTAGATATTAGTGTACGAAAAGATTTAAAATTAGATATACCTTTTGTTAAAACCGAAGAGAAATTTGCATCCCTTGCTTCAGAACTTGGAACAGATGATGCTCTTAAAAAGGCAATGTTAAAGTTATTAAATTTTATGGTAGATAACGGTAATATAGATTTTGAAACTGCCGGATTTATTTCTAGTTTGTGTGGGAACTTGGAAATCAGTCAAGTGGTCGATCCGTTAAAAACAGTCCGAATGAGCATTCCTACTTATGTACTTGAGCAGATAGGTGTAAAATTATAATATGTAAGGTAAAAAAATACAGATAGACAGATTGAAGATTTAAGCAGGTATAAGTGCTGTATATTTTCTATCATATAATTTTTGGGTATTAAAGCATTGAAGATGCTGTACTGTTATTTAATTATAGCTATAGTTACTGTTCACAGTCATTTTATACGGACGGTAGCCCGTGTCATTCTGAACCGCAGGTGAAGGATACCTTAAAAGATGAGATTCTCCGCTATGCTTAGGATGACAGTATAGTTTGGTGTGAACAGTAACAATTTATACCAAAAAGTGACAAAAGTAAACTATAATCATTGTAAAAAGTGTATTATTATGATATAATTAAATAAATAGTAATCCTATTCAGGAGGGTGCAATGAAAGCTAAGGAGTATTTGTTCTTGATGCAAAAAATTTTGCAGCAGGTAGATGAAGGAGTTCATGTGCTTGATAAAAATGGTAATACTATTATATATAATGAATCTATGTCTAATTTGGAAAAGATGGATTCACGTGATGTTATCCAAAGACCGTTTACAGAGGTTTTTAAAGGTTTAAACAACGAAAACAGCACTCTTCTTAAAGCCTTAAATTCAAAAGTTGTTACCAAGAATTTGAAACAGACATATTTAAATAAAGACGGTAAAGAAATTTCAACAATAAATACCACAATTCCTGTCATAATCGATGACGAGGTAATTGCTGTCGTTGAGGTCGCAAAGAATATCACAAAAATAACGGAAATGTCAAATACAATTTTAAAGCTGCATGATGAAATAGGAAAACCTGAAAAGGCTAAACAAAAGAAAATCAGGAAATATAATTTTGATAATATTATAGGTAAGAGTGATAATTTCCTGGATGTTATTCACAGGGCAAAAAAATCTTCAAAAAATTCCGCTTCAGTATTTATTTACGGTGAAACCGGCACAGGCAAGGAATTAATTGCCCAGAGCATACATTATGCAAGCTCAAGAAAGAACAAGCCTTTTATTGCTCAAAATTGCGCCGCTCTTCCGGAATCACTTTTGGAAGGCTTGCTGTTTGGTACTACTAAAGGGGGGTTTACCGGAGCGGTTGACCGTGCCGGCTTATTTGAACAGGCAAACGGCGGAACTCTTCTTTTGGATGAAATAAATTCCATGCCTTATGAATTGCAGCCTAAGCTCCTTCGGGTGCTTCAGGAAAATTATATAAGACGGGTTGGAGGTTCAAATGAAATTCCGATAGATGTAAGGATAATAACTACCTGCAATGAGCATCCCGAAAAAATATTAAAGGAAGGCAAGCTGAGGAAGGACTTATTTTACAGGCTTAATGTAATTCAAATAAACATACCTCCTTTAAGAGACAGAAAGGATGATGTCATTTTGCTTGCTAAAATGTTTGTTGACAAATACAATGAAAGGTTTAACAAGCATGTTACGGATTTTTCAGGTGAAGTATATGATTATCTTCTAAAATATGAATATCCGGGTAATGTAAGAGAACTTGAAAATGTAATTATGTCAGCCGTAAGCATGTGTGATGACAATGAGCATATATTGGACAGCGGCCATTTTTCAATTCAATACTCAATAGATTATCAAATAGATGATTATGAAAAAGTCGAAAATTCCGGTATGGATGAATACTTAAGCAATTTAGAAAAAAGAATAATAAAGGAAGCTCTTAAAAAAAGCAACAATAATATTACAAGGGCATCAAATGTGCTGAAAATCAAGCGTCAAACTTTGCAGCATAAAATAAAGAAATATAACATTAGCATATAAAGATACAAAAAAGGCAAAAAAATTTGCATCATACTGCAAAAATAATTGCTTTTTTTTACAGCATTTATGAAAACGTTAGTCCCGGGGAACCGGATTATAAAATTGTATAAATTGTTTTTTTTGAGATAAAATAACTTGAAGGCTGAAATTTACGGGCTTTTAACATCTTAAAATGTCTTATATTCTTCTTTGAAAGTTAATTGGCATGATAATTGCAAAATATAATAAATGAGTAGAAAAATAATAGGAGGTTTTACAAATGCAAAATGTAAAGGTAATTATTTGGGG
>DCDU01000034.1:8341-8762 GCA_002316585.1 Firmicutes bacterium UBA1047
TTCTTCTTTGAAAGTTAATTGGCATGATAATTGCAAAATATAATAAATGAGTAGAAAAATAATAGGAGGATTTACAAATGCAAAACGTAAAGGTAATTATTTGGGGACTTGGAGCCATGGGCAGCGGTATGGCAAGAATGCTGCTGAACAAAAAGGGAGTTGACATAGTTGGTGCAGTTGGCAGAGGCGCTAAAATCGGAAAAAGCATGTATGAATTAATCGGAGTAGAAAGAGGAGACAGACCTGAAGTACTTGTCGGCTCACCGGAAGATGTCATAAAAGAAAAGGCGGCTGACGTTGTTTTGTGCTGTACAGACTCATATACTAAGGTAGCATTCGAAAGATTAAAATTCTGCTTGGAAAGAAAAGTAAATGTGGTATCAAGTGCGGAAGAAATGGCTTTTCCAATGGCACAATCACC
>DCDU01000030.1:0-2834 GCA_002316585.1 Firmicutes bacterium UBA1047
CTTGTAATGATGGGTGTATTTGTGTTAGGCATTATTGCCGCAATCATGTATTTTTTTGCTGCATGGCTTGAGAAAAAAGTAATAAAGTATTGATAAATCGTTTTCATTCATATATAATATACTAAAGAAAATTCAATGTATAAAACAATTAACAGAAACGGTGGGTAAAATATGGAGTTAGGAGAAAAAATCAGGTCATTAAGACAAAAACAGAAAATAAGCATAGAGCAGCTGTCTGATATGTCCGGTCTCAGCAAGGGGTTAATAAGTCAGATAGAAAGAGATATTACAGGGCCTTCAGTTGCATCCTTGTGGAAAATTTCAAGAGCACTTAATGTTACCATGAATTATTTTTTTGACGAATATGAAGATTTAAATCAAGTAGTGCGCAAGGATGAAAGAAAAAAAATAATGATGAGAAAAGGAAGCAGAGTGTATGAGCTTTTAAGTCCCGACTTAAAAAAGCAAATAGAAATGCTCTTAATTGAAATCAACTCAAATGAAAAAAGTGAAGCTGAACTGATATCTCATGAAGGCGAAGAGTGCGGAGTAGTTATTAGGGGAACATTAAGAATAATATCAGGCGATAAAATATACGACCTGAATGAAGGCGACAGCATATATTTAGACAGCACCACTCCTCACAAATATATAAATATGGGAGATGAATTATCTGTTTCAATATGGGCAATGGTTCCACCAAGCTTTTAGTATGGCTGGTAGGTCACCTATGCTAACCTGAACTGTCTCTGACGAGGCAGTTTTATTATGTGATATATCTTGAAACATAAATAAAATTATGTTAAGCTTATACAGAAAATTTAAATTTAGAAAGGGATTACATATGAAAGCTTCTCAGATACTATATCCGATAATGTTCTTTGTAGTAATATATTTTATATATTCAAACATTAGAAATAATATTAAGTATAAAAAAGAAAATATGGAAGTATTGCTTTTGTTAAAAGAAGATGATAGAAGGGTTCATTTTATCAGCAGCTTGCTGATGGCGATACTGATTGGGGCAACGGCAATATTAATATTCGGATTGGTAAATTCGAAAACATATAATTCGGAAGATATATTGATTATGGGAGTGCTGCCTGTTTTGATGGTAGCTTTGTATATACCTTTGTTTAAGAAAACAAAGATTACAACATTGGGGATACACAAGAGATCATACCTTATAAGATGGGAAGATATCAAAGGTATAAATTATCAAAAACCTGATGCTAAAAATAAGGCTAAGGTTAAAATACTGTATTACAACATTAACAGAGATACCTCAGCGGAACTTACATTTTTAAAGGATGACCCTCAATTAGAACAGTTTAAGGAACTTGCAAAAACCTACAGAAATTCTAAAAGGAAGGATAAAAAAAGTGGCAGGTAAATTTATTGACAGTCATGCGCATCTCGATGATAAGAGATTCGATGCGGACAGAGATGAACTGATAAACTCATTATATGACAACGATGTTGAGGCTGTTTTAAATCCGGGTGCAGATTTAAAATCATCAAAAGAAGCTGTGTTATTGGCAGAAAAATATCCTTTTATTTATGCGGCCGTAGGATGTCATCCTCACGATACTAAATTTATGAATGATGATACAATGAATATTTTTAGGAATATGGCGAAAAGTAATAAGGTAATAGGAATTGGCGAAATAGGTCTTGATTACTATTATGACAATTCAGACAGAGATACTCAAAAAAGGTGGTTCAGGGAGCAGATAAGGTTAGCTAAAGAATTGGACCTTCCATACATTGTCCATGACAGAGACGCTCATGAAGACATTTTAAGAATTATGAAGGAAGAGTATTATGACGGGGTCAGAGGAATACTACATTGTTACTCCGGAAGCGTGGAATTGTCAAGAGAGTTTATTAAACTTGGATTTTATATATCACTTGCAGGACCTGTTACATTTAAAAAATCTAGAGTTCCAAAATTGGTTGCAAAGGAAGTTCCCTTTGACAGACTTTTAATTGAAACAGATTCCCCCTACTTAACACCGGAGCCATACAGGGGAAAAAGAAACGAACCAAGATATGTTAAATATGTTGCTGAAGAAATAGCTAAAATAAGAAATGTTTCAATTGATGAATGCGCGGAAAAAACCAAAGAAAACTTTAAAGCATTATTTAATTTATAAGTCATTCTGAGTTATCAGATGACTTTTTTAAAAAATAGGAGAAATATGAAACTTAACCGAAGCTTCTATGACAAGGACGCCCGAATTGTGGGAGAAGACCTCATAGGGAAAATTTTAGTAAGAAAATATAATGATACTGTAATAAAATCAAGAATTGCTGAAACAGAAGCATATATAGCCGCAATAGACAAGGCAAGTCACGGTTATGGAGGGAAAATAACACCACGGACAAAAATAATGTTCGGTCCTCCGGGCTATGCATATGTGTATTTTATTTACGGTATGTATTATTGTTTAAATTTTGTAACTGAAGAAGAGGGAACCTGCAGCGCTGTTTTAATAAGAGCTGTGGAACCCTTAATCAATGAAGAGGAAATGTCGTTTAACAGATATAACAAACAATTAAGTGAACTTACAAAATATCAGAGAAAGAATATTTCAAACGGTCCCGGAAAACTTTGCAATGCATTAAAAATTACAAAAGAACACAATGGCGCTGATTTGACAGGTGATGAAATTTACATTGAAGATGATGGTTTCAGAGACTTTAGGACGGATAAAAGCAAGAGAATAAATATTGATTATGCCGAAGAAGCAAAAGATTTCTTATGGAGATATACAATTCATTATAATAATGCTTGACAAATCTAATTATTATAAATATAATTTGATTATCAA
>DCDU01000030.1:3134-5656 GCA_002316585.1 Firmicutes bacterium UBA1047
AAAGAGCGCACCATGTCTGATACAGCTAAGGATTTAAAGATAACATCAGGAACTCTAACTGCTGCAATCGATAATCTTATTAAAAAAGGCTATGTAGTAAGACGTCGTTCGGCAGAAGACAGAAGAGTTGTAAAAATAAAGCTGACGGAAAAGGGAAAATCAGCTTTTAAGTCCCACGAAGAATTTCATAAGGATTTGGTAATAAGCGCATTGCAACAGTTGAACAGCCATGAGGAAGAAGTTTTAATCAAGGTATTGGCGAACATAGACGTATTTTTTAATCATAAATACGATTTTAGCAAACGGATTTGATATATTCCCTGCAAATGACCTAATATTATCATTTGTATACTTATTGGGTTCTTTGCAATCATATACTTTTAAGGTCGAAATATTCGAGAATGAAAAGAGGTTAATATGAGTATAAGAATAGTAGTAGACAGCACATCAGATGTAACAAATGACATAATCAAAAAATACAATTTAAAAATGGTTCCATTGACTGTCAATTTTGAAAAGGAATCATTTTTAGATAAGGTTGAATTAAATTCCGAAGAATTCTTTGAAAAGCTTTCAAAAGCAGAAAAACTTCCGACAACAACATTGGTATCGCCGGGAGCATTTGTTGAAGCATTTAGTGAAATTTTAATGGAAGGGCACAAGGTATTGGGACTTTTTCTTGCTTCTGAATTTTCAGGAACTTATGATTCGGCCCGCATGGCAAAGGATATGATCGGAAGTGAGGACATTCACATTATAGATACAAGAAGTGTCTGCCTCGGCTCATTTGCACTTATCTTGGAGGCAATTGAATTGGTTGAGCAAAATATGCCTATCAATGAGATAGTTGGGGAATTAGAGAAGCTTAAGGAAAAAACAGTTGCCATAGCTGCAGTTGACACATTGAAGTATCTTGAAAAGGGAGGAAGGCTCTCTAAAGGACAGGCGGTTGTCGGCTCTATTTTAGGCATCAAACCAATTATATCAATAAAGGATGGAAAATTGGCAGTTATAGAAAAAATAAGAGGCAAAAATAAAACTGTTAAATGGTTTGATGGATGGATTGAAAAAAACAACTACGATTTATCTGACAAAACAGTGCTTTTATTCCACGGAAGAGCCTATGACCAATTAAAGCTTTTAAGAGATACAATTGAAGATAAGTATAAAATAAAGAATATAATCGAGCAGGAAGTAGGTCCGGTTATCGGAACCCACTCGGGCCCGGGCGTATTGGGAATAGCTTTTTTAAACAAGTAACAAAAAACCATGACCTTGCAAGCGTCATGGTTTTTTGCTCGTTTTTGATTGTCATTGTTGCGAATAAATGTAGTTGTTTATTATATTATTGTCAGCACAGTTTTTTCTTCATCATTCACATCAACATTGACTGATGAATTTTCATTTAAAGTACCTCTTAAATATGCCTCTGATATTTCATCTTCAACATATCGTTGAATTGCACGTCTTAAAGGTCTTGCACCATATTTTGTATTGTAGCCCTTTTCAAGAATATGGGCTTTCATTTTTTCAGTAACCGTTAAGGTTATTTTCTTTTCTTCAGCTTCTTTTATAACCTCCTTAAGCATTAACTCAACTATTTGACCTAATTCTTCCTTGGTTAATTCGCTGAATACTATTATATCATCAATACGATTCAGGAATTCAGGTCTGAAGGTTTGTCTCAAGACGTCCTTTACCTTTGATTCCATTGCTTCGTATTCTTTGTTTCCAAAACCTATTCTGTTAGCTTTGATTGATGTGCCCGCATTTGAAGTCATTATTATTACTGTATTTTCAAAGTTTACAGTTCTTCCCTGATTGTCAGTAAGTCTTCCGTCTTCTAATATTTGCAGCAATATATTAAACACATCTTCATGGGCTTTTTCAATTTCATCAAGTAAAATTACCGAATATGGTTTTCTTCTTATTTTTTCAGTTAAGAAACCTGCCTGATCAAAACCCACATATCCCGGAGGAGCTCCTATAAGTTTTGATACTGTATGTTTTTCCATATATTCGGACATGTCAAGCCTAATCGTTGCATCTTCATTTTCAAACAGTTCATATGCCAAGGTTCTTGCAAGCTCAGTTTTTCCGACACCTGTAGGACCTACAAATATAAAGGATGAGGGTTTTTTCTTTTTCTTAAATCCGGAGCGGTTTCTTCTTATTGCCTTTGCGAGGCTTGTAACCGCAGGATGCTGTCCTATTACCCTTTTGTGAAGTCTGTCTTCCAAATGAATTAATTTTTCGGCTTCAGCTTCATTTATTTTTTGCACGGGTATTTTAGTCCATGCTTCAATAACATATGCTATATCTTCATCGGTTAAAAGGACATTTTCGCATTCATTAGACAAATCTTTCATTTTTTCTTCAATTCTGATTTCAGTTACCTTAAGCTCCGCGGCTTTTTCATAATCGTCATTTTCAGCAGCCTCTTCCTTTTCTTCCCTGATTCTTGTAAGCTCGGTTTTTAATGCTTCCAATTCAACCAAACCTTTGTTTTTTAAATTTGCTCT
>DCDU01000028.1:0-6413 GCA_002316585.1 Firmicutes bacterium UBA1047
TGCTTTTTGCGGAAACTCAAATAGAATATGCTATTACAAAATTTATTTTTATTAAAAGCAAAAAAGGTGAAAAGGAAAATTTAAAAAATAAAAACTAAAACCAATTTTATTGACATTTAAAAATATTGCTATATAATATATAATATAATGATATTTAAAATAATACTATTACTTAAATTTTAAGAGGATTTTTCATGGATAATAAATTTTTTTCACTAACAAAAAATGAACAGGAAATAATGGAACTTTTATGGGAGGAAGATAGACCTTTATCTCGCTCAGAAATTACAGAGCTTTCTGTATATCGATCTTGGAAAAAAAGCTCCATCCATATTTTGCTAAATAGTTTATTGAATAAAGGGGCGATTAAAGTGGATGGATTTGTAAGGACTGGAAAAAATTATGGTAGGACATATTTTGCAGCAATAAGCCCGGAAGAATATCATATAATGCAATTTAAGCAAGGAGATAATTATCTCAAATCAAAATCGTCTGCAATAACCAACCTTTTTTCTACTCTTATTCAAGATGAAGACATTGATGATGATACGCTTGATAAACTTGAGAAGATTTTGCAAAATCGGAAAGGATTCTGAAATATGACTATAACATTATATTCTATCATTACTTCTATATTGCTGTGTAATGTTTATATAATCTTTCTTGCTATTATGCGTAAAAAAAATGACTTCTTAATTCATTTTACTTTAATTCCTTTATCACTAATTGTTATAGCCGGGATTTTTCGTTTGATTTGCTCTGTTGAATTTCCAAACTCGATTGTTATAGGTTCTTATTACATTTTTCCTGCAGTTATAAATTTTCTAAATACAAGGTTATTTATTATTCACAATGGTGACATTGAAATACATATTTATAATATTTTGCTTGTTGTCTGGATAGCGGGAATTTTATATTACATTATAAAATATGCTCATCAATCAATCACATTGCATAAGTATGTCCATTCTCTCCCTATTACACATGACGAGAGGGCTCTATCATGTATGGATGAAATTTTAGTTAAAAGTCACAAAAAAACAAAAGTAAAAATTGTACAAGCTGATGAAATCAAAATACCTATGATAATAGGATATTTTAATCCTGTTATTTGTCTGCCTGTTTTACAGTTTTCAAATGATGAACTTGAAAATATCATTATGCACGAATGGACTCATTTTTTATATAAAAACGCATGGATTAAGATGTTCATGTATTTAATTAGCTCAATATTCTGGTGGAATCCTTTTGTTCATCTTTTAAGACGTGAATTGGATATCATCCTTGAAATTCAGTGCGATTTGGTCATAATATCAAAAATGAATGAAGAGTTAAGAATTAACTATTTGAACTGTATATTAAAAGTTATTCGGTCATTAAAAAAAGATAATATGTCTTATAAAATCCCAATGAGTTGCTCAACTATGGTAAGTACCAATAAAGTAAAAAAAATTGAACAAAGGTTTAATCTTATTCTTGATTATAAATCAAAAAGTAAAAACCGTATGCTGCCAGTTGTTTTGCTGTGTACGATAATTGCATTATCCTTTTTAACTTCGTATAGAATTATCATTCAACCAAGATACAATTATGTAATTGAAGCAAATTATAAAGAAAGCTTTTATATAAATCCTCAAAATTCATATTTGACAATCAACGAAGACGGAACTTATTCTTTATATTCTGACGGTAAATACAGATGCAACATAATTGAAATAAATAAAGAACCATTTTCTACACTGCAAATCAGAAAATAATTTTATGAAGGAGGTGAATTTATTGAAATTAAGGAAATTCTTAATCCGATTTTCTTTGATTGGATTACTATTGACATGTTTAAGTGTACCTTTAAACTCTGTGTATGCCACCGGAAATATAGTTTATGCAAAATCTGACGATATCGTTATACATGCAGAAGAAACTGAATGGGTATATCGCGTTGTAGATGGAAAATTGCAGAGACGTTTGTGGTCTATCACCCGTGGCATGTGGCTCACTAATTGGGAGTGGGTATAATTCCACTCCCTTTTACATTGTTATTTGGGGACATTCCTTATGCCCGCATAGACTATCCCTTGACTAAAGGTGTGTCCCCATACCTTAAAATAAAAAATATCACAATTATAATATAATTTGTGATATTTTTTTACTTTTTATTTTTACAGATTTCTGAGTCTTGGAAACAGGATGTTGTTTTCTAAATGAATGTGCTGGAATATATCCGATTCCATTTCCTGAAGCTTATCATATGTTTTGGCATATGTTTCGCATGCATCCTCGGGTAATGTGTAATCATCAGTAACAGCTCTTAATTCCTTAAGAATATCACCGGCATTTGTGTGCTCCTTTTCCAGCTCATCGATTATTTGCACCGCTTTGTATAGATCCTCATTGGAATTGCTTTTTTCAAATTCGGCAATTGCAGGATATTGAATTGATTCTTCCTTCGATAGATGTTCTTCCAATTCCATCTTTATTGTATGGAACAATTTATTCACCTTTGCAAGCTCCGGATGGTGAGGTCCGTGAACTCTTAATATCAATGTTGTAAGCTTACTGATTTTTGGAAGCTCTGACCATAGATATGCATGATGCTTATTTAAAATTTGCTCCACAATTTCACCGGTAGGAGCATCAGCCCAGTTCTTATCCTTCGAGTCTGCTTCATAGCTTTCGTATGCAGCATTTAATTTATTTAATAATTCAGTTTCATTTACTTTTTTCTCCTCGATTGCCTCACTGAGGGGTCTGTTTCCACCGCAGCAAAAGTCAATTTTATATTCCTTAAATAAATCTGCGGATTTTGGAAATGCATTTACTATTTCACCTATTTTTTGTGTACTAACAAATTTGCTCATGCTTTACCTCCGTTTATTTTTTGTTATGTATATATTATAACCAGGTACATTATTAATTTATATGATTTAAATCAAATTTTAAAATTTTCATGAGTAGATATCGGAGAATTCAATTGATATCTTGTCCACTTTGCTGTCAAAGGTTGATTCTGTACATATTTCTTCATTTTCAGCAATTGTTACGGGAAGGTTAACAATAAATTCACTGCCTTCATTGATTTTACTGTTGACACTTATACTCCCTCCGTGCAATTCAACAAGGCTTTTAACTAAAGCTAACCCTATGCCGCTTCCTTCTCTTTTTCTTGTAAATGTTTTGTCTACCTGCTCAAATCTGTTAAATATATTATTAATTTTGGCTTCGGGAATTCCGATACCTGTATCCTTTACTGAAACCTGGATATATTCTCCCATGTCTGTAAGATTTACGAATACTACTCCTTCTTTGTCAGTAAATTTCATTGCATTGGACAATAAATTTAACATTATTCTTTCTATTTTATCACAATCCACTGCCATTATTTTTTCTTCGGTATTTGTATCAAATACTATTCTGATATCATTCATTTTATAAATTTCACAAACCGATAGCGTAATATCTTCCACAATGCTGACAATATTAAAATTACGCATATTTAATCTAAGATATCGGGAATCACTTTTTGAAATATCAATTAAATTATTTACCAGCCTCACAAGCCTGTATGCATTTTGTCTTGTTATATATAATAACTTCTTTTGTTTTTCTGTATAAAATGAATGCCTTAGCTCTTTTTCATTTTGGAGAATTAATTGAATTGAACCTAAAATAATATTCAAAGGTGTTTTTAATTCGTGTGAAATATTTGAAAAAAATTCGGTAAGTTCTCTGTTAAGTTCATTTGACTGACTTAATTTTACTTCACTTTCGTTTAATACATTTTTAAGCTGTTTAATTTCTTCTCTATGGCTGATATTTCGTAAAACAACCAAATATGCACGCTTTCCCCTATATGTAATATTATTTAGGGAATATTCAAATTTGAGTATATTGCCGCTTAAATCCTTAAGAACTATTTCAACAAATTTGAAGCTATTCGTATTTTCTTTTAGCTTAATTAAATATTCTTTATGTTCAATGCAGGTTTGTATAAATTCCCATATACTTCTGCCTATCAGGTCAGAATTACATTTTGCCTTAAATGTATTAACCGTAGTTTTATTTGCATATACAATTTTTTCATCTTTAATTATAGATATGCAGTTGCTTGAATTATCTATAATTAAATCATAGCAGTATTCATTTTGAATAACTATTTCTTCTAAATATTTACGTTGCAATTCTTTTTCTTTGCATTTGTTGTCAGCAATTCTTAAATTATAATTCAATATGTCAAAGGGTCTATGGATTCCATTTTCTAATATTCCGTTATAAATAAAATAAGAGGACCCTACCTTTAACAAATGACCGATTAAAATAAAAATATCTGTGACATTACAATAAAGTGTGAAAAGGAATTCAGATATAATTTTTAAAATCAAAGCTGCCGCTAAAAATATAAATATTGTATGATTTATTTTGTTTCTTGCCTTATATATAAGCAGAAAGCTTATAAGAAAACCAAACATTAAAATATATTCAAGAAATATCTTATACTTAGTCATACCAATGCCTTCAATTCTCAAAGTAGGAATCAGAATATGAAAATATAATATATCAAAAATTAAGATAGCTGTTACAGTGAAATATGTAAAAAATATATAATAATAACTATGTTTAATATTTTTTTTATATAATGATGCAGAAGCTATCAGAAAAGTATATACTTCAATAATTCTTGCAGCTATCCAAAACTTTGTATCGGCATCATATGACTCATTAATAAAAACGGCTACATCTCCATATGAAAAGGTATGCAGCATATCTAACACTGCGACAAATACATAGCCTATACCTAATAAAATAAAAAAATTATTTTTGCTGATTTTGTAAGTATTAATAGAAAACATAAAAATCGAATATGCAATAGCACAGCTAAAAATTTCCGCGACGCTGTGGAATAAATAAAAATTTATTAATGATATAAAAATAAGTAAAATAATGATGACACTAATTGTTACAATCTGATTTTTCAAAAAAAATATATGTGCTTTAAAAAACTTAGCACTACCTCCTGTATTCATAAAAAAACCTCCTCTTAAGTCAAAATATAATGATGTATATATTATATCAATTTTTTTCCCTTCGAGAATAGTATTTTACATTATTTATATAATTACTTTTAGAATAAATCGAAAAAAAAGCCCCTTTTGCGGGAGCAATTTCGGGGTTAGGTCATGGCAGGCTCCATAACCAATGAAAAAATGGGACAGTCAATTATGCATTGCTGTCCCATACTGCTCTATTTAGTTGCTGCGTTAACTAATTTTATGCATTCTTCCACGTCTGATTTGTTGAATATTTCTCCGGATGTGTGAAGGTTTCTTGTTGGTATTGATATTACTCCGCTTGGTACTCCTTCTCTTGAAGTATGGATTGGTCCTGCATCTGTTCCGCCGAATTCCAATACTTCATATTGATATTTAATATTATTTTCTTCCGCAAGATTTGTCAGCAAATCTTTTACGTCTGTATGAGTAATAATTGATTTATCCATTAATTTGATTGCTGCTCCCCCTCCTAATTTAACATCCATTTTAATTCCGTCGGGGGTATCGCCGGTTGCGGTTACGTCAAGTGCAATTGCTAAGTCCGGATTAATTGAGTAGCCTGCTGTTTTAGCTCCTCTGCATCCCACTTCTTCCTGTACAGAAAACACATAATATACGTCATTATCTGTTTCAGGATGATTTTTAAGTGCTTCAATAAGTATGTAGCAGCCGATTCTGTCGTCTGCCGCCTTGCATATTACACAATCCTCTGTTTCGTAATATTCTGTTTTAAATACACACATATCTCCAACACGGAAATTCTTTGATATAAATTCCTTGTCCGTGGAGGCAACATCAAGGAACAGTTTGCCCATTGTAACTTTTTCCTTGTCTTTTAATTCTTCCTGACAAATTACTCCTTCAAGTCCGTTGTCAAATACCATGCGGAGTCCCAATAGCTCTTTGGCATTAAGTCCTCCTACATTTGCAAAGCGCAGGAATCCTTTTTTATCAACATGCGTTATTATAATCCCTATTTGGTCCATGTGGGCAGAAAATAATATTTTTTTGCCTGTGCCTTTTTTTCTTGCTATTAAATTTCCAAGCGCATCAGTAGATATTTCGTCCGCGTAATTTTTTATCTCTTCAATAATCATTTCACGTATTGCTTTTTCTCTTCCGGAAGGGCCGAAGCAATCGGATAATTTTTTCATTAATTCACTGTTAAACATATTATTCCCCTTTCTGATTTTCAAGAATTACTTCTTTTGCAAGCTTTAATACATTTTCATAATCAGTTTTGCTTGCTACGTTAACCGATGAATGTATATACCTGCAAGGAACTGAAATTGCCACTACCTTGGCACCGTTTTTTGTTTTGTGAATAACTCCCGCATCATTTCCGCCTGACGAAGAGCTTCTGAA
>DCDU01000028.1:6592-8514 GCA_002316585.1 Firmicutes bacterium UBA1047
CTTACAACATCAATATCATAAACAGTGGTACCGTCCATTATTGACAATGCCGGTCCCTTGCCTATTGAGGTAATTTTACTGTAATCCTCTATTTCAGGCATATCCGCACAAATTGTTCCTTCCAGCACTATTCCCAAATCCGGCTCCAATTGATAGGCTGCTGTTTCTGCTCCTCTTAGACCTACTTCTTCCATAACCGTAAATACACCGTAAAAATCCGCATCCAATTTCATGCTTAGAAGCTGTAATATGATGCTGCAGCCTGCTCTGTCATCCAAAGCCTTTGCCTTAATGAGATTATCGCCGAATTCAACATAGTCGCTTTTAAATGTTACATAATCGCCGATGCTGATTAATTTTTCGGTTTCTGCTTTTGATTCAGCCCCAATATCTATGTAGAGCTTATCAATGGAAACTGCCTTGCCTTTTTCCTCGTCACTCATCAGGTGCACTGCCTTGGAGCCTATAACACCCGGAATTTTATTCTCTCCCACGAGAACTGCCTTGGAATTCAAAACTCTTTGGTCAATTCCTCCAACTGCCTGAAATTTTATGAAGCCGTCAGAATCAATGTGGGAAACTATAAGTCCTACTTCGTCCATGTGAGCGGCAACCATTATTGTTTTATTTTTTCTGCCTTTATTGTGGGCTATTACATTTCCAAGCTTATCTACATAATATTCACAGCCTATTTCAGTTAATTTATTTTTTATATAATTTCTTACTTCATATTCGTAACCTGATACGCCGGAAAGTTCGGTTAATTCTTTTAAAAACATAATATTTCCTCCAAATCAGAATTATCCAATTCATTTATGAACCTGGCTATTGCTTTTCCCGTATTTTCTACATCCCTTAAATCAATTGTTTCCACAGAAGTATGCATGTAGCGAAGGGGAATTGATAAAAGTATGCAGGGAATTCCATCTTTAGTTATTTGAAGTGCATCTGTGTCTGTTCCGGTTCCCGCAGGGACTGCTTCATACTGAATGGGATAGTTGTATTTTTTGCATACTTCGACAAATTTTTTTGTAAGCTTTGCGCTTAATCTCCCGCCGTATGCAACCACAGGTCCCTTGCCTAAGTGAGCGGTATCCGGAAGGCATATCCGGTGTCATACCAAATCCCACATCCAATACTATCCCAATGTCAGGGCTTATTTTATAGCTACTTGTTTTTGCGCCTCTCATACCAGTTTCTTCCTGAGATTGTTGCCGTAAAATACACATTGCTTTTATGTGATATTTTCTTTAATTCTTTAGCTGTTTCAAGCATTACCGCAACACAGGCACGGTCGTCCAATGCTTTTGCACTTATTACGCTTCCCTGCAGGGAAACAGGCTCTCTTTTTATAGTTGCAACATCTCCGATTCTTACAAGCTGCTCAAGCTTTTCCTTCGTATATCCTGTATCTATGTATAAATCATTTATTTTAAGAGGCTTGTTTCTTTCCTCTTCATTTGTAACATGAGGCGGCTTAATTCCTATAACACCAAAAATGTTTTCCTTTCCGAATACGGTTACATCCTGTGCAACCAAGGCTGCGGGATTGATTCCCCCGACCGAAGTGAAGCTTAAAAATCCGCTCTCCAATATTTTAGTAACCATAAGCCCTATTTCGTCTATGTGTGCAGCAAGCATAATCTTTGTATCATTGCTGCCTTTTGCTTTAAATATATAGCTTCCTAAATTGTCTTTTTCGAATGAATCTGTATATGGACTGAAATATTTTGTCAAAATATCACCGTTACTATGCTCGAATCCGGAAACAAATTGGTTAGAGCATACATCAAACAAAAATTCCTTAAGCATATTTCCTCCTTATTATTATAACAAAAAAATGTTAGATCTTATGACCTAACATTTTAGAAATTTATTTTAACAAATCATCAAGTGCATCTCCGATAGACTCGCCTATGGTG
>DCDU01000047.1:0-137 GCA_002316585.1 Firmicutes bacterium UBA1047
CCGTGATACATAAATACTCTTTTTATATCGTCAAGCTTAGAAACCAAATAAACATAGCCAACAAACAAAAACACTCTTACGACACCTTCAGCTAAATTAAGGATAAGTGAATTAGTAATACTGTTTTTTAATAAGTT
>DCDU01000047.1:476-2362 GCA_002316585.1 Firmicutes bacterium UBA1047
TTAAAAAATTTATGTTTAAATATCGGATTTATATCACTTTCTTTTATTTGTATTTCACCGTCGGGCTTTCTTACAGCTGTTGCTATTTTCGAAGGTCCCTTCATCATGATTCCTTCAATAAGTGCCTGACCTCCTATACTTGTTTTCTTTATCTCTTTTGATTCTATATTGCTCATTTCGTCCCCCTTTGCGTAAGCAATTCCCACATTTACGGATTATTTCCCGAGAAATGTTGAAATTTATCATATGAATTTATATATTATCAATTTAGTCAATTGTATCATTCATTCTTTGGTACATTCATGCTATTATACAATTAAAATATTATTTCTTCAAGTTATTATTTTTTTTCGCAAAATTAATTTAAGCTTTGTAATTATACATTACAAAGCTTAAATTCGGCTTAATCTCGACTTAATCCCGCAGTCTCCTTCACCAAAATATTTGCTCCTTGCGTCGCATATTTTGCTTTTTTAGTTTACTTCAAGAATTTCATATTTAACCTGTCCGCCGGGAGAATTAACTGTTACTACGGCGCCCTTCTTCCTGCCCATAAGCTCTTTTCCAAGGGGAGATAAATTAGATATTTTCTCTAAAACAGGGTCTGCTTCCGTTTGCCCTACAATATTGTACTCCAATATTTCATCAAACTCTAAATCTTTAACCTTTACCTTACTTCCGATTTGTACGGTATCTTTGTTTTTTTCATCATGCTTAACAATTTTTGCGTGTTTGAGCGTATGCTCAAGAACTATTATCCTTGATTCATTCTTATTTTGTTCTTCCTTAGATTCATGATATTCAGCATTTTCGCTTAAATCGCCTTCCTTCATGGCATCTTTGATTCTTTCGGAAATTTCATATCTTAATTTTGATTTTCTGTCATTCAATTCTTTTAAAAGTTCATTGTAACCTTCTTCAGTTACTAAAATTTCTTTGTTATCCATTAATTCACCTGCTTATACTATGTTACCATACTTTACTTTTATTATTTTGGGACAGCCGAGTGTTTCCTTGGAGACATTCCTCAGACTATCCCTAAAAAAGAGGTGTGTCACCCTTCCTCTTTAAATCCCTAATTCTTCTTTTACTTCTTTAAAAGCTTTCAATGCAAAGTCTAAATCTTCCTTTGAATGAGCTGCTGATATTTGAGTTCTTATTCTTGCTTTCCCTTTGGGTACAACCGGGAAGTAAAATCCTACCGCATAAACGCCTTTTTTTAGCAGCTTTTCAGCCATTTTCTGTGACAAGACCGCATCGCCTAACATGATGGGAACTATGGGGTGTTCGCTTTCTATAATATTAAGACCGATTTTTTTGATTTCCTGTCTGAAATATTTTGTATTCTCATCTAATTTATCTTTATATTTGGTACTCTCTGTCAGCATTTCAAGAACCTTAAGAGATGCTCCCGCAATTGCAGGCGCCAATGTGTTCGAAAACAAATATGGTCTTGAGCGCTGTCTCAATAAATCTATTATTTCTTTTCTGCCGCTGGTATATCCGCCGCTGGCACCACCAAGTGCTTTTCCTAAGGTACCTGTGATAATATCTACTCTGTCCATTACATTTCTGTATTCGTGAGTTCCTCTTCCTGTCTTTCCTACAAAGCCGACTGCATGGCTGTCATCAACCATAACAAGCGCATTATACTTATCTGCCAAATTGCATATTCCCTCTAAGTCCGCAATAATCCCATCCATTGAGAACACGCCGTCCGTAGCTATCACTTTAATATCTGCGCCATCCTTGTCAGCTAATATCAGCTGTTCTTCCAGGGATTCCACATTATTATTTTTGTATCTGTATTTTTTTGCCTTTGATAATCTGACACCGTCTATAATGCTTGCATGGTTAAGCTCGTCGCTTATTATGGCATCATTTTC
>DCDU01000047.1:2488-5517 GCA_002316585.1 Firmicutes bacterium UBA1047
TCATCGCTTATTATGGCATCATTTTCTGTGGTAATTGTTTCAAACAAGCCCCCGTTTGCATCAAAACAGGAAGAATAGAGAATAGTATCTTCTGTTTTTAGAAATTCGCTTATTTTTTTCTCTAATTCTTTATGAATTTCTTGAGTACCGCATATAAATCTCACGGAAGAAAGCCCGTAACCCCACTTTTCATATGCGCTCTTTGCCGCTTTGATTACTTCCTCATTGTCTGCCAACCCCAAATAATTGTTGGCACACATGTTTAAAACTCCGTCTGCCTTAGTCGTACTGATAATGCTTCTTTGTGGTGTAGTAATAATTCTCTCTTCTTTCCAAAGTCCGCTTTCTTTAATCTCATTCAACATGTCAGAATAGTATTTCTTTGCTTTAAACATTTTATACATTCCTCCTATTTATTATTTCTTTACTATTTCTTTGTCCAATCTAAAATAACCTTTCCGGTCAGACCGTTTTTCATTGCTTCAAATCCTTCTGTAAAGTCGGTATAATGGTATCTGTGTGTTATTATGGGTGATATGTCAAGACCCGACTTTAACATTGCCTGCATTTTATACCATGTTTCAAACATTTCTCTTCCGTAAATTCCTTTTATGGTAAGACCGTTAAACACTACCTTGTTCCAATCCACAGCTGCATTTGTTTCCTGCAGTCCCAACATCGCAATTTTACCGCCGTGAACCATGTTATCAATAATCTGATTTAAGGCTATGCTGCTGCCTGACATTTCCATTCCTATATCAAAGCCTTCCTTCATGCCTAATTCTTTTATTACATCAGCAAGATTTTCTTTTTTTGTGTTTACGGTTCTGAAGTCACCCATTTTTTTGGCTAACTCCAATCTGAAATCATTTATATCCGTTAAAACAATATATCTGGCACCTGAATGCCTCGCTATTGCTGCTGCCATTACTCCTATTGGACCTGCTCCCGTTATAAGCACATCTTCACCTAAAACATCAAAGGATAATGCCGTATGTGCTGCATTTCCGAAAGGATCAAAAATACTGTAAATTTCTTCAGATATGGAATTATCACACTGCCAAATATTTGCGGCAGGCAAAGCGGCATATTCGGAAAATATTCCTGTGCGATTAACTCCGATGCCTTTTGTATCATTGCAGAGATGTCTTCTACCCGCAAGACAATTTCTGCATTTACCGCATACAACATGACCTTCGCCGGACACAATATCTCCTGCTTTTAAATCCTTTACGCCTCTTCCAACTTCGACAATTTCTCCCACAAACTCATGACCTATTATCATAGGAACGGGAATTGTGTCTTGAGCCCATTTATTCCAAGCATATATGTGGATATCCGTTCCGCATATTGAAGTTTTATGTATCTTAACAAGCACTTCGCCTTCTTCCGGTTCAGGCACATCAACTGATTCAAGCCATAATCCCGGCTTTGCGTATTTTTTTATAAGAGCATCCATCTTTGCCATACATACACCATCCTTAACAAAATTGAGAACATTTTCATGATTAAATAATACTCCTATTATGTTTTCATGTCAAGAGCCGACTTGGCGCTTTGTACATAATTTGTAGACAAAGATGCTCTTGTGGTCTAACCATATTTTTCGTTCGAAACAGCAGGTGCCCCAACCACATTATGAAATAAACAGATATTTCTATCTGTTTTTACAAAATCCTTTTCAGTTTAAAATCCATATAATCGCTTGAAACGCAATGAACCATAATATTATCTATTATACCTTCTCTTATATTCTTATGACCATCTTCCCCATGTAGATGACCATAAACACATATGTCTGCATAGTATTCTTTCATCAGGTCAAAAAACTCGTTGGGAAGCCCGTCGCTGTCAAAAGGAGGATAGTGAAGCATCACAACAATTTCACCGCCTGCTTTTTTTGCCGACTCAATGGAAATCTTTAGCCTGTTAAGCTCCCTTAAAAATATCTTTTCATTGGATATTTCCTCGGAATGCTCTTCCATTGTATCCCATCCTCTGGTGCCGCATACAACAACATCATTGAATTTATAAAAATTATTCTTCAAAAATTTTATTGTTTTTAAATTCAGCTTATCAAGCTTGGAAGAAGTAGACCACCAATAATCATGATTTCCCTTGCCTATAATTTTTATACCCGGCAAGTTTTCGATTTTCATTAAATCTTCTATAGCATCTTTTAATTTCAATGCCCACGATATATCACCGGGAATAAGAACTAAGTCATCTTGAGCTACAGTATCTTTCCAGTTTTCAATTATCTTTTCCTCATGGTTTTCCCAATTGCGGCCGAATACATTCATAGGCTTTTCTTTTTTAAAATCAAAATGTAAATCGGCTATAGCAAAAATTCTCATAAAATTTCCTTATAATTTAATATAGTTGAACTTAATGTTCATTTGCTTAGAAAGTTCTGCCTCTCTTTCCTGACAAGTAAATAGAATTACCTGTCTTCTCTCACTTTCTCTCGACAGCATTTCCAATGACTTTTTAAGTCTCTTGGAATCATATTGAACAAAGCTGTCATCCAAAATCAGCGGAATGTTATTGTTTCCGCTTAAAATATTGCTTAGGGCTATTCTGAGTGAGAGATAAAGCTGGTCTAATGTACCTCCGCTTAAGCTTTCAAGGTTAATTTTCCTATCGTTTTCTTCCTCAGACATAACTGTAATATTCATATCTTCGTCAATATCAACACTCTTGTATTTTTCACCGGTCAAATAAGCGAAATTGTCACTTATTGATTTTCGAAGAAGGGGCATGAAATTACCCTTTATCGAATCTGATATCTTTGTAATTTTTTCTGCTGCTATTTCAGCTACTTTTATTTTATTTTTAAATGTGCTTATTTTTTCCTCGTAAAAATTGATTTCCTCTTCAATCTCCGCCAAGCTCCTTGTATTATCTTCAATATCTTCGATTTCTTTGTGAATATCTTCTATATTGCGTAACAGCTTCGTTTTTTCTTCATTTAACTTAAAAATACTAAGCTGAATATCCTGCTTGTTAATTTCTTTAACTTCATCAGA
>DCDU01000047.1:5695-5846 GCA_002316585.1 Firmicutes bacterium UBA1047
CATCGGAAGCATTTGCAGTCTTGTTTTTAAGCTCAATATAATCGTCATTGCCGATTAAACCTTCCAAAACATTTTCTAAGTATTCTCTGCGGTTTAAAAGCACCTTATACCTTTCATTTAAATCAACAGCTTTTTTAAATGATTCTATATC
>DCDU01000047.1:6055-13671 GCA_002316585.1 Firmicutes bacterium UBA1047
TTAAAATCATTTCAAATCTTCTTTCTTCGAAGTTGATTTCCTTGTCAATCCTTGTTATATCGTGATTTATTTGTTCCATTTTATTTTTAAGCTTTTCAATATGCAGCTTTACGGTGTCCTTGCGTTTGTAAGCTTCATTCAAAGCAGCAATATTATCCCGGGATAAAGGTAAATTAAAATTATTTAAAATTTTATTTAGTTGTTTTTCAATTTGCTTATTTTCTTCCAAAATTTCATTAAGTGTATTATCATCATACTTAAGGAGTTTAATCTTTTCTTCATAAATACTTTTTTCAGCACTTTTCTTTTGGAAAACATCAGCCATATTATTAAAGTCTTCGCAGCTGTTTCTTTTTATAATTTCATCTTTTTGTTCGTTAAGCTGATTGCTTGACAATTTATAATCGGCATATTCGCATTCCATGCTTTCAATCTCTTTTTTGGCGCTTACTGCCGTATTTCTTTTTCTCCATGAAAAAACATAGCATATTATACCTATTAAGAAGCCTATGCCGCCGTAATAATAATTAACACTGTTATAATAATATGCCCAATAGCATGCTGCAGCAGCAGCTAATATAAGAACTGTACCCAAAAGACCTGTAAGAAAGCTTATTATTCCCTGTTTTTTGCCGAACTGCTTCATTATATCATAATTATTGCTGTCCGCTAAAATATCATTTATTTCAATTTTTTTGCTAATTTCTTCAACTTCCCTGTAATCATCCATAAACTTATTGATTTCATCAACATTTATGGAGTCTATGCTTTCCCTGCCTGATTTTATTTTCATTTCAAGAGCATTTATTTTTTCATTATTTGCCTTATATATGCTGTAATCCATATTCAGCTTGTCAATATCAAAATTCTCGGAAATAAAATTTGACAAATCAGATTCATTTAATCTCAGCTCGGAAAAACATTCTTCCTTTTCTTCAGTCAGCCTTTGTCTTTCATTTTTCATTGAAGCTAAACTGCTTTCTGTTTCTGATGCCTCTTTATAATCCTCTTTAGAGCAATTAATAATATCCGGCTCTAAGAATTTAATTTCATTATTTATATTGTCTATTTCCTTTTTTACAGGCTCTGCCCTAAGGAATTTTTGTTTTTCCAAAGAAAGAGCATATTCGGAAATTTCATTGTTTTTCTCTTCAATTCGTTTATTCAGCTCATGGATTTTACCCTGAAGCTTTTTCTTCTCCATAGCTAAAAACATTACCTGTCTGCTTGAATTTAAAGAGTTTTCTCTTGCCGCGGCAAGTTCCGACAGCCTTAGAGAATACTGCCCTAACAAGGTTTTGTCATTGTTTTCGCTTCCCGCCTCTTCCTTTATTCTATATAAGCTCTGCATTATTCTGTCCATTGAAATATCTTCATCTTTTGTTTTGCTTAAATTGATTATTTTATTTTTCAGCTCATCGGCCAATTCCTTTTCGGTTTTATTCCCAAGCTGACTGATACTTACAGTGTTGTTGAATGATACTCTGTTTATATTGAAAAATTGTTCACCGGGAACATTAATATTCTCAATCGGAAAATCACTAATTTCATTTGCCTTTCTGAAAACCTGCACGGTTCCTAAAAGAAAGTCTCTTGAAATCAGATGTTTTTCCTCAGCATCACCTATTTCAATTGTTCCCTTGAACAGAGAGCTGTTCCAAGGCTTATATTTATTATATCTTGAAGTATCTTCATCAAATCCGTACATCATAATCTCAATAAAATTATGCAAGGTAGACTTTCCGGTTTCATTTTCACCATAAACAATATTAAACTTGCTGCCGAAATAAATTTTTCTGTGAATAAATTTTCCGAAAGCTCTCAAATGCAGTCTATTTATGTACATATTATTTTACCACCTTTTCTTTTCTGAGAACCTCAAGTCCAAGCTTAAATGCCTGCTGCTCCAATTTGTCGTTATTGTCGCCAAACTGAAGCTTGTAGCTTTCAATAATATTGAATTCATTGCCTTCATAATTTCTGTTTTCAGTCTTATATATATAGTTATCTTCAAATTCTATGTAATAAAAAAATTGTTTTGCTTCGTTTTCAACTTCATCCATGGAAATATCCGTGTTTACTTCTCCCGTAAGCTCAATGCGAACATAATCCTTAATATTTGAAAAAGTATCACCGGAAAACTTAATTAAGTCTAACACCTTATTAAAGCTGTATGAAATATCAAGTTCAATTTTTCTTGTTATAAATTTTCTTTTGGCAATAGGCATAAGAGAATACCGGGCATTCTTTTTTTCCAATGTACCTGTTACTATTCCATGTTCTGCGTATTCCTCAAATGATAAAGGCTCCGGAGTGCCGCAATATACTGCATTGTTAATTATTTGCTCATAATTATGTCTTCCGCCCAATGCGCAATAATCAAATTTATTCTTAATTACATCAATGTTGAGCGGCAGTCTGTCGTCTGAATTAATATCGCAGTGCAAAAGAAGAACATTAATTTTATTTTCATCTACCGATATATCATAAATTGATTGGGTTTTTTCATTTTTTATATGGTTGTCCCAGCTCATTGAGCAGATGAACAAATTATCTTCGGAAAAATTAAGTTTTTCAACAGATTCGGTATTTTTAATAATATATACATTCTTCGGCCATTCTATATATTCATACATGTTGTTAATATTGCACGGATCGCTTTGACCGCAGGCAACAATAACATTTGTACCGGGAATGGATTTAAATTTTGCGGAAATTTTATTTAAACTCTTATAATTTATATATTCTCCCTCCGTTAAATCCCCTGCTATAAACAAATACTGTGTTTCTTGTATTTTTGCCGTTCTGATTATTTCATCAAAAGAATCCCACAATTCCTGCCTTCTTTTTTCTCTTTCCTTTAAACTGAAATTTTTTATATCGAATTTTTTCCCTAAATGCAAATCAGATGTATGTATAAATTTAAGTTTCATAACAGCTCCTTAAAATTCTTAGAGTATATAATATTGTAACACAGAAAGTGCATGTCTTCAATAATTAAGCCTAAATTAATTGTAATATTAAATTATTATAACACATATGAAACCCCGATGTTCAGCTTTAGCTGAACGGGTTCACTGTAAGTTAGTCCGCTAATTCGCGTAATGCAGCCATATTTAGTATTTTAACGGAAGAACGGTATACTTCAATAATATGATCTTTTTGCATATTGGAAAACTCTCTTGACAAAGAAGGTCTTTTAACATTCAGAAATTCCGCTAACTCCTGTCTGTTCATAGGCATGTCAAAAGTCATAGTATTTGCTTTCTTTTGAAGCGATAAAAGGTATACTGCAATTCTGCCTTTTAATGTTTCCGCGTTAAAAATACTCATTTTATTATTGAGCATAACTATTTTGTCTGATAAAATAGTCAGCATATTAATTATAAGCTGATTATGACAGCTGCATCCACGGGAGCACATATTGGAAAAAACTCTGTTGGGTATTAATAAAACTTTGCTCTTGCACGAGCTTATAAGGTCATAAGGAGAATACGAAGCGGAAGCATAAATCAATGCTTCGCCAAACAGGTCATTTTTTTCTAATGTTGTCACAATGACCCGGGTGCCGTTGTATTTCTGCGATACTAAATTCAATACACCTTCAATCACAATTCCAAGCTTTTTAACCCTGTTATTTTTCTCAATCAAAATCTGATTGTCGGTAAAGCTTTCAACAGTTGCATCACCGCAATTTAGAACCTTCTTTATTTCATCCTCGCTCATGTTGTCAAACAGAGGATTATTCTTGATTTCCTTTATAATATGCTCCATGTTATATCCTCTCATATCCGCGTCATTCCTATGAATACATGTGTCAATACACTTTATATAATTATACAATATTATAAGAATTTTACAATAAAAAGTCTTGCTTATAAATTATAAAACTGCCGCAGAAGCATCCCTCAGGAATTGCCTCTGCGGCAGCTGTTTTATATCTGCTCTGTTTTTAGAGACAGCCACTTATTATATGTTAAATCAACTCCAATGGCTCCTAACGGAGCTGTGATTAAAATTGAAAGAACCGCAACAGTCAGAACAATATCACCGCAGGAAAGACCCATTGCGAGGGGAATTCCTCCGATTGCAGCCTCTAACACAGATATGCCTAAAAGCCTTGGGGCAATTAAAACCATAGCTCCGATTTCAAAGCAGGCAGGCACAAAGCACATAAGCACAGCGGGCAGACCTACATTTTTTAAATCATTAATGTTCAGCGAAAGCCCCGCCCTCGTCAATATTATAACCAAGGCAAGCTGCCGCAAATCTGCGGATATTCCAAGCACCGAGATATCAATTGCATTTAGAGCATAAGGGCCGAGCAAAATACCTGCCAGCAGCATTCCCAGCAACCCGGGTAATTTCATTCGGTTAAAAACATAGCTTAATAAAATTCCTGTAAGAAAAATAAAAGCAAGACTTGTTAACATAATTTCCTCCCAATATTTTGCCACAGAAACAGCAGACTTCATCACCAATTAAAAAAGCTGACACTCCCGTGACGTTAATCACAGAAGTCATCAGCTTAAAAGCGATTTAGGTTTTACCCAAGGGAGAACCTCATTCCCAGAGTATAGGATACTATTTACGTGCAATTTTGTCAACCTATTTGTGCCGTTAAAAACTCCCCCGTTAAAATTCCCCATACAAACATCCCTATGGCGGCACCTCCCGTAACGGGTGGAAATTCGCCGGCATGAACCGTCTCCCGCCTGTGCCGTGTCACTCAAAGGTCCGTCCCCGGAATGCCCGGATTTTACACTGCTTCTGTTAGCTGGCTTCCGTAGTTTCTTGAATTGTATATGCTTAATAATTCCTTTTCGGTTATCTGTCCGTTTCTCACATCAAGAATTATTTCTCCCCTGTCAAGCATTACTATACGGTCGGAATATTTGATGGTATCCTTAATATTGTGGGATATCATCATCGTTGTAATATTTTGCGTCTTGATTAATTCCTGCGTTTTCTCCATTATCAGCCTTGATGTTTTCGGGTCTAAGGCTGCCGTATGCTCGTCCAAAAGCAGCAGCGCAGGTTTTTTCATGGTAGCCATCAGCAGGGACAATGACTGCCTTTGTCCTCCCGAAAGATATTTAACTTCCGTATCTAATTTATCTTCAAGTCCTAAATCGAGAGTTTTTAATATCTCCCTGAATTCTTCCGTTTTATTTTTTCTTATTAATCTTCTCAGCGTAAATTTCTGGCACTTTTTATCGGACAAACTTATATTCTCCAAAATTGTAAGCGACGGCGAAACCCCTGCCGACGGATTTTGATGAACACGCCCGATATATTGAGCTCTTTCATTTTCCTTTAATTTGTTTATGTTTATGCCGTTTAATGTTATTATTCCTTTTTCCTGCATCAGAACTCCGCTTATTATGTTAAACAGTGTGCTTTTTCCGCACCCGTTTGCACCCAATATTCCCGTACATTCTCCCTTGTTTATATGAATGCTGAAGTTGTTAAATATTTGTGCCTCATTATCCGTTCCTATGTTGAAGGTTTTTGATAAATTTTGTATGTCTAACATTTTGCTGCCTCCGCCGCTTTTATTTTTTTCATTTTCTTCATCTTTACAGGGCTGAAGGTGTTGTAACTTAAAAACAATATTACTATTATTGCATTTATTGCTTTCAGGTCTGTGGGCGCAAGACCTAAGTCTATTGCCTTCGCTCCTATGAATTTATATATTAATGCTCCTGTAATTGCCCTTGTTGTCATCTTAAGCAGCTTGCTGTTTCTTAATATTGAATCCCCCACAATTATTGATGCTATTGCCACTACTATGATTGATGTTCCCATATTTATATCAGAGAATCCCTGATACTGTGCCATCAGCGCTCCGCTTAAGCCAACCAATCCGTTTGAAAGCATTAATCCTATCATCTTGTATTTGTTTGAATTTTCTCCCAAGGATTTCACCAATGTTTCATTGTCTCCGGTTGCAATCAATAAATACCCAACTTCTGTTTTTAAGAATGCATCCATTAATATTTTTACGGCGAAAACTATTACTGTTAAAACTATTACTGTTTCAAAACCGTCAAATATTGAATCGTAGTTGAAAAGACCTATATTAGACTTGCCGTTTAATCTTAAATTTATGGAATACAATATTGTCATTGTAAGTATTCCCGATAGCAGTGCTCTTATTTTTAATTTAATGTTAAGCGTGTATGTTATCAGTCCTGCCAAGCTTCCAAAGACAAATGCCAAAAGTGTGCTCAAGACAGGTGATAGTCCGGCAGTGATAAATTTTGCAAATATGAATGCTCCCATAGGAAATGTTCCCTCAACGGACATATCCGCAAAGTCTAATATTTTAAATGTTATGGTCACTCCTATTGCCAATATGGAAAAAATTAATCCTTGTTCTATTGATGTTAGTATTAATGTATTCATTTCAAGTCCTTTCTTAATGTAAATATTAGTGTCCCGTGGACATTTCGCAGGGTTAGGGCATCTCCGGGGTTAGGGCATCTCTCATTTTACTTCACAAATTCTGCTCCGTCAAATGCTTTATGCTCTGTTTCAAGTCCTAAGGCTTCCACTGTTTTTAAATTTACCTTTTTCTCGAATTCAGGCGATGACTGTACAGGTATATCTGAAACATCAACTTTGTCAACCAGTATTTGTTTAGCTATCTTAGCGGACTGCTTACCGATTGCATAGTAGCTTATTCCCTTTGACATCAATATTCCTTCATCAACATGGGTGCCGTCAGCCGATACTGTCAACAATCCTTTTTCTTCAGCTAATTTTGCAACCAATGTTATCGAGGACGCAACCATGTTATCCGTAATTATATACAATCCTTCTGCTTTTTTAGAAATTGTATCAACTGCCTGAGGTATGTCATTCACTGTGGAAATTCCCACTGTTTCAATTGCCAGTCCAAGCTCCTGCGCAATTTCCTTTGTCTGGTTAACCTGAACCTCCGAGTTCGATTCGCCAACATTGAAAATAATTCCCACTGTTTTTATATCTTCTTTTAAATCTCTGAATAATTCTAAGTTTTCTTTTATGGGGGCTGCATCAACAACACCGGTAATATTGTTGTCCGTTACATCCATTGCTGTTACAAGCTGTGAAAAAACAGGGTCTGTAACTGCCGTAAATACCAATGGTATGTCTGTTCCGGCAATTGCTGTCTTTGCCGCTTGCGAAGTAAGTGTCGCTATTGTAAATATTAAATCAACATCGTCCTTAACAAATTTTTCCGCAATCATTTGTGCATTTGCTATTTCACCTTGTGCATTTTGGTCAAGTATTTCCGCATTGACACCTAAAGTATTTAATTCATCAATGAATCCCTGTCTTGATGCATCCAATGCCGGATGCTGCACAAGAAGTGAAATGCCCACTTTAAATTTTTCTGCTTCGTTGTTTGCTGACGGATTGTGTGTTTCTGCTTTTGTATCACAACCGGTTAAAACGACCGGTACCAATAATAGCATTGCTGTTATTTTTTTAATTGTACTAAATTTCATAATATCCTCCAAGTTTTATATTTAATTTATTTATGATATGAACTTGGCCAGGGTTCTGTATCAAATGGATTGAAAAGACTCTTAATCAGGGCTATGGGATTGCGCTGCATCTGACCTACC
>DCDU01000108.1:0-1243 GCA_002316585.1 Firmicutes bacterium UBA1047
AGCGTAATTCAAAGATTTAATTCAAAAAATGAGCCTGTTGACGATTTGTTTCAGATAGGATGCGTCGGATTGATTAAGGCTATTGATAATTTTGATTTGTCTTTAGATGTAAAATTTTCTACATATGCTGTTCCCATGATAATCGGGGAAATCAGAAGATATCTGAGAGACAACAATTCCATAAGGGTATCAAGGTCAATGAAGGATACGGCATATAAGGCGTTGCAGGTAAGGGAAAGATTGACGGCGACTAATTCACAGGAGCCTACAATTGCTGAGATTGCAAAGGAAGTCGGCGTTGATAAGGAGGAAATCATATTTGCTTTAGAATCTATTCAGGAGCCCATATCGTTGTTTGAGCCTATTTATAATGATGGAGGAGATGCTCTTTATGTTGTGGATCAGGTAAAGGACGAAAAGAATATAGATGAGAAATGGATTGAGAAAATTACATTGGAAGACAGCATAAATAATTTATCCGACAGGGAAAAGCAGATTGTGGATATGCGCTTTTATAAGGGAAAGACACAAATGGAGGTGGCTGAAGAAATCGGGATTTCGCAGGCACAGGTTTCCCGGCTTGAAAAATCGGCATTAACACAATTGAAGAAAGGATTTAAAACATCTTAGAATTCAGGGGGGATTCAGGATTCAGGGGACGGACCTTGAAATGACAATTTGTCATTCAAAGGTCCGTCCCTTTAGAATTCCTTTTTAATGTTTGTCATAATTGATAATAGTTGTACATAATTTATAATATCTAAGGGGTTAAGGTGGTGATATTATGACAAATTATTGGGATTTAATTGAGAAGGATGTTGTTAATATAAAAAACGGCGAAATTATGGGCAGATTTGATGATGTGGAAATAGACACAAAGATAGGAAGGATTACGGCATTTTATATAGAAGAGGCAAGCAAATTTATGGGAATGATAGGTAAAACAAAGCCTAAAAGGATTAAGTGGGAAGAAATTTTAAAAATCGGAATGGATGTAGTAATAGTAAATGTAGATGACGATATAAACAACAGAGCAATAAAAGATATGTTAGATTAAGATGTCTGCGAGATGCCCTAATCCCATTTTTCAGAGTTTTTATCGGGGACATTCCTTTTACCCGCAAAGAATAACCCTATAGTAAAGGTGTGTCCCCGTATCTCTTATAAATGGTTGGCAGGTCATTTGCACCGGCTTCCCAAAATATGCGACCAGAGGGAGAAAATATTTTGGTGATTGAGACTG
>DCDU01000108.1:1445-9543 GCA_002316585.1 Firmicutes bacterium UBA1047
ATATTTTGGTGATTGAGACTGCGTTATATCATAATAATTTTTTAATAGTTTGTTTTGCAAATTCTTCTGCTTGTAAAATTGTTTCTATTGAATCAATTTCAGAGGGTGTGTGGCTTAACATAACCCTTTCGTTTATGTTTCCTATGTCAAGGAAACTTATTTTTTTGTCTAAAAACAATTTAACGCATAGCTCATTTGAAGCATTTAAAACCGCGGGCATGGTTCCTCCCGACTTTAATGCTTCAAAAGCCAAAGATAAGCATTTGAAGGTTATTAAATCCGGTTTTTCGAAGGTTAAGGTACCGATATCAAATAATGATAAGCTTTTATTGCTGTTTTCCATACGGTGAGGATAAAATAGAGCAAATTGTATGGGAACACGCATATCCGGCAGTCCAAGCTGTGCAATGGTTGAATGGTCTTTAAATTCAACACCGGAATGCACTATGCTTTGGGGGTGTACAACGACCTCTATCTGCCCGGGTTCTATATTAAACAAAAATTTAGCTTCAATTACTTCTAACCCTTTGTTCATTAATGTTGCCGAATCGATGGTTATTTTTCTGCCCATTGACCAGCTTGGATGCTTAAGTGCATCTTTTACGGTGACGTTTTTTAAGTATTGTTCGTCTTTTCCTCTGAAGGGTCCCCCTGAAGCCGTCAAGATTATTTTATTTACCGCTTCTTTTTCATTTGCCATGAGGCATTGGAAAATAGCACTGTGTTCACTGTCAACAGGAAGTATAGCTGCGTTATGTTTTTTTGATAAATCCATTATGTATTTTCCGCCGGTCACTAATGTTTCCTTATTGGCAAGGGCTATTGTTTTTCCTTTCTTTATAGCAGCTGCCGTTGGCTTAAGTCCAATCATTCCTGATACTGCAGTTACAATAATTTCGCTTTTATCATATTCCGCAACGGCAATTAAGCCTTCCATTCTCGAAACAATTTCTGTTTTTATGTGGGAAGGCAGCATTTTTTTTAATGCAAGTGCATTATTTTCATCCATTACGCAGCAGATATCGGGATTAAATTCAATTATTTGCTCTTTTAACAGCTCAATATTTTTATTTCCTGAAATTGCCGCAACCGTGATTTTATCCGAATGTTCACGCACAACATCCAATGTTTGAGTTCCGATTGAACCGGTGGAACCTAATATACTGATATATTTCATGATTTCTCCTTCTTAGACAACTAAATATACTCTATGTTATTTTACCATACTATTATATTAAAAAAAAGTCATATTTAAGAAGTGTGTAAGCGGGTGTAAAGTGTTTGCGATTGCTTTATTAAAAAAACACTTGTAATTATATTGAGAACAGTATATGATATATTATTATACGGAAAATATGGAGGGGTCAATGTTTCAAAGTTATGAAAGCACAAGAAATTCAAAGTTTAAGTCTACTGCATCCAAAGCTGTGCTTAAGGGAATCGCCGATGACGGCGGATTGTTTGTAATGAGAAATTTAGAAGATAAAAAAATCGACATAAATAATTTAGTCGGGAAAAATTACATGGGAATCGCTGAAATTGTGCTAAGTATAATGCTTGATGATTTCTCAGAGGATGTTATAAAGAAATGCATAAGAAATGCATACTCTGATAAGTTTGGCACAGAAGAAATAACTCCTGTTGTGAAGTTGGGAGAAAATTATGTGGTAGAGCTTTTTAACGGTCCTACATCTGCATTTAAGGATGTGGCGCTTTCAATATTGCCTCATTTGATGACAGCTTCATATGAAATGAATGATATGGAAGGTGAAATAATAATTCTTACCGCTACCTCAGGAGATACGGGCAAGGCTGCATTGGAAGGGTTTAAGAATGTTGGGGGAACAAAGGTTATAGTTTTTTATCCCGAAGGTGGGGTCAGTGAGGTTCAAAAGGCACAAATGGCAACTCAGGATGGGAAGAATACATATGTTTGTGCAATCAGAGGGAATTTTGACGATGCTCAGACCGGAGTTAAAAATATATTTGCTGACGAAAAAATCAATAGAGAAATGGCTGCAAAAAATAAAGTTTTGTCATCTGCTAATTCCATTAATATCGGAAGATTGGTTCCCCAAATAGTTTATTATTTTTATTCTTACATGAAGTTAATCGAAAAAGGGGATATAAAAATTTGTGACAAGGTGAATTTTGCGGTACCTACGGGGAATTTCGGTAATATTTTGGCAGGCTATTACGCGAAAATATTGGGGCTTCCAATAAACAAACTCATTTGTGCTTCCAATGAAAACAATGTTTTGTATGACTTTATCAAGACCGGAGTATACGATAAAAACAGGGAATTTCATAAAACTATTTCACCTTCGATGGATATTTTGGTATCAAGCAATCTTGAAAGGTTGCTGTACTATTTATGCGATAAAAATAACCAAACGGTTAATGCGCTGATGGAGAAGTTAAATAACACAGGTAAATACGAAATAAGCAGTGAAATGATGGAAAAGCTTAGTAATGATTTTTACGGAGGATGTGTTTTTAAGGAAGATGCCCAAAAAACCATTGACAGCGCCTTTGAAAAATACGGATACCTTCTTGATACGCACACTGCCGTGGCATATAAAGCTCTTGAAGATTATAAGACAAGCACAGGGGATGATTCCGTAAGCTTAGTTCTTTCAACCGCTAGTCCGTTCAAATTTTCCAAAAGTGTTTATGAATCATTGTTCGGCAAAGCAAAGGATGATGAATTTGAGCTGATGGAAGAGCTGTCCGAAAAAACTAAGGTAAAAGTTCCCGAGAATTTAAAAAATCTTAAAGCTAAAGAAGTGAAGCACCGTGAAGTTTGCAGTATAGATGAAATGGGAAATTATGTAACATATGTTTCAAATAAATTAAATTAATACGAGGTGAAAAAGTGGTTAAAGTGACAGTTCCGGCATCTACTGCCAACATAGGACCTGGTTTTGACACCTTAGGGCTTGCTCTTAATTTGTATAATGAGTACATTTTTGAGGAAATCGACAAGGGGCTTATAATTGAAGGGTGTCCGGATGTATTCAACAATAAAAACAATTTAGTTTACAAGTCGTTTGTAATTACAGCAAGGAAATTAGGGAAAAAAGTCAAAGGGTTAAGAATTACAATGAATACGCAGATACCTGTATCAAGGGGATTAGGAAGCAGCTCCGCATGCATAGTCGGAGGAGTGTACGGCGCTAATTGCCTTTACAATGGAGGTTTGTCAAAGGATGAGCTGTTTAAAATTGCAGTTATGATTGAGGGACATCCGGATAATATCGCACCTTGTGTATACGGTGGTTTAACCGCATCCATTGTAGAAAATGATAAGCCTTACACCATGCATTACGATATAAATGATAAACTGAAGTTTTGCGCGCTGATTCCTGATTTTGAAACATCAACCGAGCAAGCGAGAAGTCTTCTTCCCAAAAAGGTTAATTTTTCCGATGCCGTATTTAATATTTCTCGGGTTTCATTTTTGCTGAAGGCGCTGGAAAACGGCGATATAAATATGATAGGTATGGCATTGAAGGATAAGCTTCACCAAGTATACCGAGCCGCTTTAATTTATGAATGCGACGATGTGTCTGAAATTTGCGTTGCTAACGGTTCATCCGCTTTATTTATCAGCGGTTCGGGACCTACATTAATGAATATAACCGATAATGATAAATTGCCGGTAATAATTAAGGATGGTATCGGTAAATTAAAACACGGATGGAAAATTAAATTGCTTAAAACCGATAAAAACGGAGCTAAAGTGGAGGCAATATAAACCTGTCATTATAGCGCTCAGGATGGCAGACTTTGTAATCATAAAGAAAGAGGTGGACAATATGATGAAGAAATACTTGATTGTGAGTAAAAAAATACTCCCGGATGTTTATGAAAAAGTGATTGAGGCAAGAAATTTGATTAATAACGGAAGTGTGAAGGGCATAAGTGAAGCAGTTAAAGTTGTTGGTATAAGCAGAAGCACTTACTATAAGTATAAGGATTATGTATTTTCTCCTGCTGAAAACTCAATCGGCAGAAAAGCCGTAATTTCAATGATGCTAAAACACGAAAAAGGAGTGCTTTCAAATGTTTTGAACTATTTGTCCCAGGAAAATGCGAATATTCTTACTATTAATCAGAGTATTCCCATAAACGGCAAAGCATCCGTCAACGTATCATTGGATATTTCTGATTTAAACAAATCTATGGATGATGTAATAGCGGAAATGAAAAAAATAAAAGGCGCAAGTTCGGTAAAATTGTTATCGATTGAGTAGGTGAGATTATGTATGGGTTGGTATTGGAAGGCGGAGGGGCTAAGGGCGCCTATCATGTGGGTGCATATAAGGCCATAAGAGAATTAAATATAGAAATCGGAGGAATTGCCGGAACTTCTATAGGAGCCATTAATGGGGCAATGATGGTTCAGGGTGACTATGACTTATTGGAAAAGGTATGGCACAGCATTAATTCCTATGAATTGTTTGATCTTGACGAAAAAGTTATAGATGATTTGAAAAATTTCAATCTTCATGACATTAATTTTTCATATCTTTTGCATCAATCCAAGGAAATACTAAGCAATCGGGGTTTGGACACATCAAAAATAAGGGAATTGTTTGATAACTATATTGATGAGGAAAAAGTACGCAGTTCAAATATTGATTTTGGAATAGTAACTGTAAATTTAACCGATAAGAAGCCAATGGAGCTTCTCAAGGAGGATATACCCAAGGGAAAATTAGTTGATTTTTTGATTGCAAGCGCAAATCTTCCTGCATTCAGAATTGAAGAAATGGATGGTAAGAAATATTTAGACGGAGGATTTTACAATAATCTTCCCATAGATATTCTTGCAGACAAAGGATACAAGGATATTATTGCCGTAAGAACTATGGCGATGGGTATTGTCAGAAGGGTTAAAATTAAAAATTTAAATGTAATTTATATTCAGCCGGTGGAAAGCTTGGGCTCAATGCTTGGGTCGCTGGATTTTAACAGGGAAAGAGCTGAAGGGTATATTAAGCTTGGTTATTATGATGCCATGAAAGTCTTTAAGAAGCTTAAAGGCTATAAATACTATTTAGCTCCATTTGAAGGCAGCTTTATAAATGTATTGGTTGATTTTTATAACGAATATAAGGAGAAATTAATTAATATAGGAAAATTTTTAGGCTATGAGGATATATGCGAGGACAGAATGTTTTTTGAAAAAATTCTGCCAAGATTAGAATTAATTTTGGACATGAGGGGCAAAAATGACTATCAGGATATTTGCATAAGATTTTTTGAAAGAATTGCCGAAAAGTATGAGATTGAAAGATTTAAAATATATAATGCAGAGGAATTCATAAAACTGACAATTGAAAAATTCAGAGAAAATCCTACGGTATTTATAAAAAACGTGCCTAATTTTGTGAAACAAAACAGGTTATTGTCATTGGCTGTTAAGGATGATTTGGTTATTGAAATTTTTGCGGAGTTGTTCCTTTAAAGGAAGGGGGACATGCGTGTCCCCTTACTTAATTGAAATAATCAATTATTCCGTCTGCTATTTTTTCCGCAACTGTATTTTGGAAGCTAATGTTGTGGATATTCATTTCTTCCTTTGGATTAGACATAAATCCTATTTCTATCAATGCAGCGGGGGTGTTTGTTTCTCTCAGCACCTCATAGTTGCGGTCTAATATTCCGTCTCTGTATACTCCGTTAATGGTAATTGCATTTAAATAAATTGCTTCAGCTAAATTGTAGCCATAGGACGGGTCCTTGTGATTTATTGTATTGTAATAGGTTGATAAACCGAAATAATTGCTGTTGGTCAATGAATTGTGATGAATTGACAGAAGTATGTCAGCTCCTAATTTATCAGCCATTCTGCCTCTATCCTTGTTTGTAATATATGTATCATTTGTTCTTGTCATATAGACGGAGGCGCCTGCTTTATTCAGTATTTCTTTTAAATTGAAGGCAACATCCAAGTTTATGTGTTTTTCATATTTTCCGGAGAAACTTATTGATCCGGGGTCGTGACCGCCGTGACCGGGGTCAAGAAGAATTACCCTTCCCTCTAAAGGAAGGACTTCTTCTAAATAATTGCTGTTGCACCAGCCTGCATATCCATTTTTTGTTACTATTTTATCCCATCCGTTTTGGGAAGCTAGCACCTTGACTAATTCGCCCTTTTTCAGCGCTAATATTATATTGTATTCAGAGGAAGGACCTGTCCTGACATTTAAGCTGTCAGTGGCTTTTTTATAATTTTTTTGCTCCTCTGCATAGCTGTTTAAGTCATGTGTCACAAGCCACCCTGCCACATATCCGTAACTTTTGTCATTAAGCCTGATTTTATACCATCCGTTTTCTTCTCCTACAACCTCAAAGGAATCATTTTTATTGCCCTGAGCTGCTACATCACTGCTTAATGAAGCACTGCTTCTTATATTAATTTTATCATAAAGGAAATATATTTTTTCCGACTGTTTGTATTCGATGTCCGTTAACCAGCTTGCAATATAATATTCATTGTCATTGTATTCGATTATGTGCCAGCTGTGATATGTATCTATGTATTTTGCCTTGGCTCCCGGTTTTAACTGTCCCACCTGTTTTGAACCGGTTGTAGGCGATGTTCTGATGTTGATACTGTGTTCCGTATTGTTAACGACATATTTTTCGGAAGGAACTGTTATGAAATATTTTTCAATCCATCCGGTTTTTCCGTCTTGGGTTTTAACTTTGCACCATTCACCTTCTTGCTGAATAATTTCAACCTTTGAGCTGATTTTCAAGGTGCTTTTTATATCTGAGTTAAGATTGCTGTTACTATAAAGTGCAATATTAGATATATTTGTATAGCCTGTTGAGCCATATGCATATATATTTATAAAAAGCAATACAATAATTATTAATATAGTTTTCTTCATCTTAATCCTCCTTTAGCGGATATTCTGATTTAGGCATTTAGAGCATAGCGCTAAGGTGCTGATTTCAGTTGTTAAGGAAATTTAATATTATAATATACGGAATATTTATTTTAACTTGTAAATACTATTAAATTATACCGCTTTTCGACAAATATTCCATTACAATTACGTTACAGGAAGAAGAAGGATTAAGAAAATTAAACTTGATACTGATACACAGGTATTATATAATGATTTTATAGTTGAGAGGAGCGATTTTTATGAAGATTTATAACTCATTATCCAGAACAATTGAAGAGTTTAAACCAATAGATGAAAAATTGGTTAAGATGTATACCTGCGGACCTACTGTTTACAACTATGCTCATATAGGAAATTTAAGAACGTACATACATGAGGATGTTTTTGAAAAAACTCTTAGATATTTAGGCTACGATGTTAAAAGAGTAATGAACATTACTGATGTAGGTCACTTGGAGTCGGATGCCGACGAAGGCGAAGACAAAATGCTGAAAGGTGCAAAAAGAGAAAATAAAACGGTGTGGGAAATAGCTCAATATTATACAGATGCCTTTTTCGAAGATATAGATAAATTGAATATAAAAAGACCTGATGTAGTGGCAAAAGCAACCGACTATATAGAAGATTACATAGAATTTATCAAGGGATTGGAAGAAAAGGGCTACACATATGTTGCAAGCGGAAATGTATATTTTGACATTACGAAGGTTAAGAATTATACAAAGCTTTCCGGAATGGATTTAGACAGCTTGAGGATTGCTTCAAGAGAGGATGTTGAAATAGACCATAACAAGAGAAATCCTCAGGATTTTGTGCTGTGGTTTACTAAGTCCAAGTTTGAAAACCAGGCAATGAAGTGGGATTCTCCATGGGGTGTGGGGTATCCGGGCTGGCATATTGAATGCTCTGTTATAAGCCTTAAGAATTTAGGCGAGCAAATGGATATCCACTGCGGAGGAGTAGACCATATTCCTGTGCATCACACAAATGAAATAGCCCAGACAGAAAGCTATACGGGCAAGGAGTGGGTTAAATATTGGTGGCACAGCGAATTTCTCATTGACAATGACGGAAAGATGAGTAAGTCCAGCGGAGAATTTTTGACTCTTTCGCTTTTAATTAAAAAGGGCTACAATCCTTTAACCTACAGATATTTTGTTTTAAATTCCCAT
>DCDU01000071.1:0-4946 GCA_002316585.1 Firmicutes bacterium UBA1047
GCTTCGATTTTTTCCTTAATTGCTTTGTAGTATGGGTAATCCTGAGTAGGGTTGCCTTCTTCATCCCTGGCATGAATATGTACCATAGATGCTCCGGCCAAATAGCATTCATATGCAGCTTCGGCAATTTCATCCGGTGTAAGCGGTAAATTCGGTTGTTGCTCTCTTGTTACTTCTGCTCCGGTAAGACAAGCAGTGATAATTAATTTTTCCATATTAACCTCCATTAATAATTTTTTGCCTATAGTTATTTTATCTTATTTATTCGGTATAGTCAACTAATTGTTAAAAACATATCATAACTATTTATCGGTATATTCCTTCATGGATATTATTCCCCAAAACAGGGTTTCGGAAACCCGAAACCCTGTTTAAAGATGTATTATTTTTATTTTTTTGCCTGCTTTTTTCAGCTCATTGATAAGACTGTCGGTTATATTTTTCTTAATGTTGAAATCCACCGGAAAATTAGGATTTTGATGTGCCGGGTTTACGGCGCTTCCTAAGTAAAAGTTCATATGCGTGCCTACATCCGTAAGTAATTTGGTAAGCAGGGAACAGCCGTCATAATCATTGCAGTCAATTACATTATCATAATTTGAATCATTTAATTTTTTTATGTTTTCCAAGGTCTTACCTAAGGTAAGAACACCTTCGGTAATTAAGTCAAAACCCTCCATATATGCAATAGGCGGTACATCTTCTCTCATGGAATCCATATCTACCTCTAAGTTTAAGCCTAGCTCCCTTTCTGCTATAAGAGCAGTAGTTCCTCCGCATATAATTTTTATATTATTGCTGTTTTTCATAATTTCCGAAAGATAGGCATCATTGCTTTTATTTGCGGGAGGTCCTATAAAAACATCTATGATTTCAGGCTTCCTAATCTTCAGGGTCATTATTGTTGTATCATCTCCCGGCTTATTGTTGTATAAATTGTTGCATACGCCTATAAAGTTCCCGTTAATAAGCTGTGAGGAGTGGTTTACCCTGTTTAATTCTTTTAAATATTCGCTGATTTCATCCCAGGACCAGCCTAAGTTCAGCATTTGACCTATCCCTGCATGAATAGCCCCATCGCTTACCACACAAAGAGCATCTCCCATTTTTAGCTGAATATTGGATTCATATATTTTTTTATTGCCGATAATACGCTCCTTTTTTTCGATAGGAATTATTCTTTTGTGAGAATAATAAAAGTAAGGAGGATTGTCATATTCGGCAATGTATGCATTGTTGCGATTGTCAATTTTTATTATTGTGAATGTTGAATAGGCCAATTTTCGAACCTTGCATTCAGGAAGAGTGTTTATGATTGTTTCGATTGTATCATCTATGGAGGCTCCCTCCCTCAGCATGGTTACGGCAATCTTTGTAGTCATTGTTGCTAAAATGTTTGCCTTAACGCCGCTGCCTAAACCATCGGACAAAACAATAATAATGCCGTCATTGTCATATATATATTCTACCTTGTCTCCGCATAGCTCTTCTGTATGCTTATTTATACTTTTATAATTAATATCAAAGAAATATTCCATTATTCATTTTCCTCTAAGACAACTTTTTTAAGCTTCAATAGAGCAGCCTTTGTTTCGGCAGTGGTTTCCCCAAGAAGCCCGGCTATCTCTTGTGCCACCCTCATTTGTTTTTCTATTACCTTGTCTGCTGTTTCCAATGTGTTCATTTTAAAGTTAATTATTTGTTCTTTCTTAAGCTCGTCATTAGTAATGTCATTTAGTATTCCAAACAGTATTTTATTCTTAGGCAGATAAATAATCCGTTCATAAACAATTAAACCGTATTTTTCAAGATTTAATTTACGACCATCCATATTTTCTTCAGTTTTTAAAACAAACTTAAAATCCTTGTCGGGCATAATTAATGAAAGGGGTTTATTTTTAACAGAATGACTGTCAATGTTAAATACTTTTTCTCCGACCGGATTCAAATCAAGTATGTTCAGGTCTAAGTCCGCGATTATGATTATGCTTGGTGAATATTCAAAATATATATTTGAAATTTTCTCTGCTTCGCTTCTCATGTACGGCATGCACATTTGTGGGTGAGAGAGGCCTTCCAATACTGATATTGCTTTTTCTCTGCATGTATCATAACCGCATGCGCCGCAGTTTAATTCATCAGACTTATTATGCTTGCCTGTTTGCTCCAAAACATTTCTTATTTCTTCTTCGGTAAATGCCGGATGTATATATTGCTTGTTTCTGAAATTCCTGACATAATTTAATTTCTTTTCCTCAGGGGTGTAATTTTTATACTCGTTGTTTCTTAATGTTTGAATTTTGTTTCTTGCCTTAATTTTTCTCGCGTATACATTCTTGCTCTTTTTAGGAACAGCGGGACCTCCTATGCAGCCTCCGTCACAGCTGTTAGCCTCTATCAGCACATTTGCGATTTCTTCATTTGATAAGGCATCAAAAGCTTTTCTTAAATTTTCTATGCCTAAAATCGATACAGGAGTAAATTTGCTTTTTTCCACAGTATCACTGATACCTGATAATATTCCCTGCTCTAATGGATACTTTTTTCCTGTATAATTTCCTTCTAAATCGGGATAAGTTTCTTCAAATTCCGATAGGTTTATGTTTCTTGATTCCATAAGCTTATCAATCTCTTCAAAGGATATTACTGCGTCCATAACTCCTGAAAGCTGGTAGCCGTATGCCTCGCATTTTTTGGATATGCATGGACCTAAAAATACTATATAAGCATCATTTCCGTGTTTTTTTCTAATCATTTTGCAATGAGCAACCATGGGAGAATCAATAGGTATTAAATATTTGATTAAATCAGGATAATAATTCTGTACCATCATGTTAACGGTGGGGCAGCATGTTGTAATTGCATTGTTCTTTTTTGTTGTCTTGATATATTCGCTATACATCTTGGATACCTGTTCTGCACCTATGGCAGTCTCTTCTACCAAGCTCGCGCCTAAATATTTTAATAAAGAAATAAGCTTATAAGGTTCATCATAAACACCAAGGTAGGAGGGTGCAATTGAAATGATGATTTTTTTGCCTTGGACTAATGCATTTTCCACATTTTCCAAATCACTGTGAATGTTTCTCGCATTTTGAGGACACACTAAAAAACAATTTCCGCATGCTATGCATTTTTCTTCTACGATTTGTGCCTGATCATCAATCATTTTTATAGCTTTAACGGAACAATTTCTGACACATTTATAGCAGTTTTTACAATTTGTAGGGTAAAAATCAAGTATTCTCATAATTTCCTCACACTGTCCATAACATATTTATCAAAAAATTCGACTGCATTGTCCGGTGCAACTGAATATATATTTCCGTCTAAACTCACCGATACAGCCTCGGTGCAGTGACCAAGACAAAAGGCTGCTTTAATCTCAACCTTATTTGAAACATCTCTGTTTCTTATAAGATATTTAAATATCTCAATTACCTCATAAGAGCCTTTTAAATGACATGCACTTCCTACACAAATTTTTAATTCAGTCATTTCATACCTCGAATTTTAAAATAACGTTACTATAATAGTATAAAAAAATTCACCATAAATCAATAGTTAACAAATTAACAATTCGTAACTTATTCTGTTTAGTGCATTTTTCAATAATTTCCTTGACTAAAATAATATAAAATGATATTATTTAAGAACTCATCATAGAACACATCCGTATTTTTCCAAAATGTTAATTAATTAAATATTCAAGGAGGCTTTATGGAGCTAAGAATTTTAAAACTTTCTGAATTAAAGGAATTGGCAAAATCAAAAGGAATACATGATGCCTATAGATATAAGAAAGATGAATTGCTTTTAAAATTAATTGAAATTGACAATATAGATAAAAAAACAATAAATGATACTGAAACAAAAAACACTGAAAAGATTAGCGTTTTGGGAAACCCGGAAATTAAAGAAGAAAACAGAGATGAGCATGCTGAATTGCCTGAAAAGATAGTTGAAGAAATTGAATCGGTCGGCTCAGAGTCTCAAAATGTAACAGGCATACTTGAAACACATACAGACGGCTACGGATTTTTAAGAGTACACAACTATTTAACCAGTGATGACGATGTGTACATATCCCCCTCTCAAATCAGAAGATTTCATATGAAAACCGGAGATAAAATTTCAGGTATTACCAGACCCCCTAAACAAGGCGAAAAATTTAATGCTTTGCTTTATGTTAAGGAAGTAAATGATGAGAATCCTGAGTTGGCAAGAAACAGAAAAGATTTTGATACGCTTATCCCTATTTATCCCGATAGAAGAATAAAATTAGAAACTGCCCACATAGATATCGCAATGAGAATTATTGATATAATCGCACCCATAGGAAGAGGACAAAGAGGTATGATTGTTGCTCCGCCAAAAGCCGGTAAAACAACAATTCTAAAAAATATAGCAAACAGCATAGCAGAAAACTATCCTGAAATTGAAATAATTATGCTTTTAATAGATGAGCGTCCCGAAGAAGTTACAGATATGAAGCGAAATGTGAAGGGTGACGTTGTTTATTCAACCTTTGATGAATTGCCGAAAAACCATATTAAAGTAGCGGAAATGGTATTAGACAGAGCAAAAAGACTTGTTGAACAAGGAAAAGATGTTGTAATTCTTTTAGACAGCATTACAAGACTTGCAAGGGCATACAACCTTACTATAACTCCCACAGGAAGGACCTTGTCCGGCGGACTTGATCCGGGAGCTTTATACGGTCCTAAGAGATTTTTCGGTGCTGCCAGAAATATTGAGAACGGCGGAAGTCTTACCATACTTGCCAGTGCTTTAATCGAAACGGGAAGCAGAATGGATGATTTAATATTTGAAGAATTCAAGGGTACCGGCAACATGGAAATTCATTTAGACAGGAAACTTTCGGAAAAAAGAGTATTCCCTGCAATTGATATAAACAAATCCGGCACAAGAAGAGAAGAATTATT
>DCDU01000071.1:5161-5348 GCA_002316585.1 Firmicutes bacterium UBA1047
GATGTTACAGAAAGAATAATTGATGGACTGCTTCGGACAAAGGCAAACGATGAATTCATCAAACAAGCCGCTCAGCTATTAAATATTGAAAAAATGAAATCAGACCTTAACGACAGAAACTATTAAAACTTAAAAACAAAAAAATATTGTATTATATAAAACCATATGTTATAATACTCAAGGTAAA
>DCDU01000075.1:0-1013 GCA_002316585.1 Firmicutes bacterium UBA1047
ATCATTTCTTAAGCAATGAGACAGGGTTTCCGTAATAAGAATCTGCTCCATACTGTCATATTCATTGCTTGGATTTATGAAAATGCCATCTATAACAATAATTCTCCCCGCCGTTTTTTCTCTGACATAATTTGCAATATGCTGACTGTGAAACTCGGAATAAACATCAGAGGAGCTTATTTTGTGAAATGCGGAAAATCCCAATAACTTATTTAAATTTTTGGAATCCCTGATTATCAGCAGTTTTATATTTTTAGAAATAAGCTGTTCACCTATATTTTCATATAAATTTGTATGCATGAAAATATAATGACCTATTTCATCAACAATCTTTTTGCTTAAATCTTCAACAATCTCAATAACAAAAGGTTTTGTTTTCAATAATCCCTTGTTCTGAGGCTCTCTTATGTACAAATTTCTGTCATATATAAAATTTTGAGCCATCGGATCGATTAAGTTTGATATATCTCTGTTATTATCTATATTTTCTCTTATTTGAGTTGAGCTTATGTCCTCCAAATAGACAGGAAGCTGAAGCTCGATAAGTGTTCCTTTTATTCTGTTTTTTGCTTCCTCTGCTTTTTTCATTGCGGCTTGGGACAAATCATCTTTTGCTCTTTTAAAAACTATGTGGTTAAAGTTATGTATGGTATTTTTTTCGGACCTGTTTTTATATGCTGTCGCATTTATTATTACGTCGCTTCCCACAACAATATGAACATCCTTGTTTGGAAACAGTGATTTTAGCATCCTTAAATCTTCATTGTTGGATAAGTTTATCGGTATCTCGTCGGAAAACAAAAACACACCCAATTCATCCGCTATTGACATATTGATAATTTGCCTCCTGATCATTCTGGGCTGAACCTTCTTAGACCAGGAAAATTCATCTACGGCTAAATACACGTCATATCCTAAGTTTCTTATTTCTACCACAATTCCTTTATGACTCAGGGAAAACGGGTCAAAGGTTCCCGGGAAAAATGCTATATTTTTATTTTCCTTTATATCAA
>DCDU01000075.1:1226-11589 GCA_002316585.1 Firmicutes bacterium UBA1047
TTGAAAAAGAACAAATCGCTTAATTCCTTTTCATTTATCAATGTCAGTAGCTTTTTGTAAATAAGCGAAAATATTTTATGCTTCTGCTTAAGGGATAATACTTTGGAGCCGAAAATATACTGTCCTAACACCAAAAATGTTTCCTGCTTTACCTGAGTATTAAAGTTTGCAAGTCCGCCCAAAATAATTCCGAGTATCTTTATTAATCTTTTCTCTATAACGCTGTTATCTTCGCCGAATCTTTCTTTATATTCGGGATAATACTGAACCATTACTCCGAATGTATCTATAACCAAGGCACTTGATCTTTCGTTTGTATTATTGTAAATATTTTTCAGGTCAACAATAAACTCATCCAACTCTTTCGGGGACAACAACATTGCAAAGCGCCCCAAATATTCGGGGATATACTTTGCATATTGCATTTCATCAATCTCAAGACCTTTTATAAGCTCAAAGGCTATTTCATTTCTTTGGTCAATGGTAAGCATGGGACCTAATTGTACCAGGGAATTCCCCGCTTTGTTTCTCACAGACTCCTTAGCGCTTACTTTTACAAGGTTCGCCAAATGAGTCGCTGCCTGAAGAAGAGCAACTTCATTCTTTTTGGACAGTGTTTCCATTATATAATCGATGCTGATGGTTTTAACATTCCATGGTGTTGCTGCTTTTAAATTGTTCAAGAAGATATCCGACGTTTTATACCAATTGCCCGTTAAAAGTGCGGAATATTTTTTAAGCAAAGAATCAGGCGCATTTAAGCTTTGTGCTATCTTATATTTTAAATAATTCATGCACAATCCTTCATCCGGAGAAAAGTCCGATACAATATTCAAAATATCCGTAAGGGATTTTCCTGTTATTTTAATCTGCTGCACAGCTTTGTATAAGAACTGTGCAGCCATAAGCCTGACGCTGTATGAAGGAGATTTAACCGAAGCAGCTGAAAAATTCAATACAAAGAATAATTGCTCCTCAGCATATAATCCTAAGGGTATGCTTAACAGAGAATTTAAGCTGTTAAGTTTTGCCACCTCTTCATTCATATCATGATTAAGATGTTTAAGAAAAATTTTTAAGCACTCTTCTTTAAACTTATTTCTTGGTGAATTTATAACAGAATCTGCAAAGATTCTTAAAGAATAGCCAATCCATTCCTTTTGATTGTCGGTTACCTTATATCCCGGGGCTAAAAAAAGTCCCAAATACTTATCCCACAAGGATAAGCATGCTTTTTCTTCAGTGTGGTTAACTCTAACGTCCTCAGGTATTTCCTTTGTATATTCCATATCGTAATGAACAATGATTTTTCCCATTAAATCAGCGGCTTGACGCCGTATATCGCCTTCTCTGTGAACTAAAAGTTCATACAGAAAGCTAAGAGAAAACAGCTTTTCCTTTTGGGACAAATAGATGGAGTATTCCTCTAAAATATTCAAATATGCACGAATGTTCTTCCAATCCTGCTCACTTCTTGCCGTCTCAATCATTCCGGTAAATGTAACCTCATTGTTGAGCTTGCTCATTAATGAAATATTATGCTCAAATGCCATAAGCTTGAAATTCTTAACAACTTCATAGCCGTCAATAAGAGCAAAATCAACAGACTTCACAAACTGAGACTCTTCTGATTTAAGTTCGATATTTATTCCCTTGTTCAATAAATAATCTTCAAAGTCCTTCAGTTTTGAGTAAACTCTTATGTATCTTTTTTCTTTTGCTTCATCAACATTGTCCAACTTGTTCAGAATAATTCCGAAGGATTCTTTTAATGAAAAAATATGCATCTCCTGGCCGGTCTTGGTTTGTCTGTTCTTTACTCTGAAATCGGCATAAATCAACAGCAATGATTCCAATGATAAATTTTCAAGCTCTAAGTCCCAGGTCGAATGATTAGCCGCAATAAGCGCAATTCCGGGCATATTGTACCTTATAAACCACTGGTCCGTATAATAATAATGAAGATATGCGACTCTTCGTTTTTCCAATCCCTTGCAGCCGTATTTTCCTATATCGTGGCCGGCTGCGGAGCCGGATACAAGTCCTAAGTTTACCTGTACTCCCACCTTCTTCAACTGCCTTGCAACATGCATTGCAACAAAATGAACCGCCGCAACATGATTTAATGTATTATAGCCGTTAACTTCCCCATCAAGCATCATCAGTTCATATACATAATTTTTATCGAATGCATTTAAAAAATTTAAATATTCCGACCGACTTGGAAGGTCCTGAATTTCTTCATCATTTAAAAATTCAAACCTTGGAATTTTACTCAGTTCAATATGCTGCGCATACTTTAAAATAGTCCTCAATATCTCAAGATATATAAGAACGGGAGCCTCATACTTGGAATTGAGCTTTATTGTAACCGCTTCGGAGAATGATTTGTTTAAAACATACTGAAATATATATGCAAGCCATTCTTCCGGAGGTTCGCCGCAGACACTGTTTAAAATGTCCTCTGACAGGTCAATTACACCTTGGCAGGTAATTTGCTTATTATTGATTAAAACCATCAGATTATCTACAAATTTTGTGTTAATTAAAAATGTTTGAACTCTTTCTTCAGAAATATCTATACGTTTTAAAAAATCTTTTTGAGTCAAACTATTTAAAATTTCCTTATGCAAATTTAATACAGACCCGCTCATTATATGCCTCCCTTAATATTCCAATTAATTAATTATATCATAATTCAGCATAAATCTTCAATAAGAATAACGCAAAAAGCTTGAGATATTCTCAAGCTATATTATTCTTATTTTTGCTTATTTTAATACTTCACCTATGTATTTTTGAAGAGTAGGGCTATCCTTTAACTTTATTTTCCTTGAAAATATTCTAAAAATGCATTATAGTTTATTATATCAAGAATTGGAGGTTTATATGTTTTTATTAACTTATTATTATGATAATACAGAATACGTGGGATTTCTTAACGAAAAAAGAACCGGTATAATTCCAGCTTTAAATGTTCTGCCGACTGTTGCGGAAACCTTAGATATGGTCGGTCTTATTGAAATTTTTAATAATATTGATGTAGAAGAATTAAAAAAGGCAATTAAATCATGCAAAGAAGAAATCAAGCTTAGTGAAGTTAAAGTATTATCACCTATTCCTTACCCTAAAAGAAATGTAATATGCTTAGGTAAAAACTATTTGGATCACATTAATGAAGTTAAAAGTTTAAAAAATGTAAATTCCGATATTCCGCAAAAGCCCATATACTTCAGCAAAATTGCTTATCCCGCCGTAGGTCACGGGGATGTTGTCGATTCACATTCCCATATTGTAAAGCAATTGGACTACGAGGTTGAGTTGGCTGTAATAATAGGCAAAGAATGTAAGAATGTTTCTTTGGAAGAAGCCGAAGACTGCATATTCGGATATACCATTGCCAATGATATTTCTGCAAGAGATATTCAGACATCTCACGGTCAGTGGCACAAGGGCAAATCCTTTGATACGTTCTGCCCCATAGGTCCATATATAGCATATAAATCAAATATTTCATTTCCGCCGAAGTTAAAAATTCAAAGCTATGTTAATGACGAATTAAGGCAAAACGGCAATACCTGCGATTTAATATTCGACATTCCCTGCATTATCAGCGATATTGCTTCAGGTATAACATTATATCCCGGAGACATAATATTGACCGGAACTCCCGCAGGTGTGGGTGCAGGGTTTAATCCTCCGAAATACTTAAAATCCGGAGACAGAGTTGACTGTGTTATCGAAGGAATAGGGACGCTTTCCAACACAATTAAATAAATCCGGAGAGGAATGTCCCTCTCAATTCGGGGACATTCCTCTGACCCCAGAGACTATCCCCACAGAAAGAGGTGTGTCCCCCTTCCTCAGAAGATATTTTCTATTGTTAAGCATTCATTTTCATCAATTACATAAAATAAGACTATCAAGTGCTCAAGCTCAGCTTGAGCCAATATTTTTTCCTTATTTTCTATATAAATATTGAGTTGTCTTATGGAAGAATCTATATTATCAAGGTCTTTTTGATTAATGAAGAAAACCCACAGTTTTTTAGCTTCATACCATTTATCGGTATATTCATCAATATCCTTCTTTGCTGTTACCCAATCTTCATTCCTTACTACATCTGTTAACTCAGTCAGACTATCCCAAAAATAAGTTGTAACCGGACCAACGGAAGCATAATAAAACCATGCCCACATTCCCATCATCAAAATCAATATAATAAACGAAATAACAACCATTCTCATAATTACCTCTTGTAAAAAACAAATTTATCATTTTCATCAATAGAACCATATAACACATCTTTATAATGCAGTTTTTCTTTTTTTAAGCTTTTGTCAAGCTGTTGCTTTGAAATATTAAATTTTTCCAAATTTTCATACATTATTTTACCGTCTAAAATTGTTGCTATTGGAATTCTCTTTATCCTTTTAACCGTTTTGCTTTCCGGCGCCACAATGCTCACGTCTCCGTTTGTTTCCATAATCAGATAGTCTATATCTTCGAAGCTGTAATATCCCTTAAGACGCATTTGGCCTAAAATGTCATTCATGTTAATCCTTAGCTTGTTCATATCCTTAACATTAAATCTTCCATGGTCATAAATTATTGAAGGGGTTCCGCATATAATTTTTCTGGCAGCATTGCTTTTAAGTGAAATATATGATATCAAGCACTGCAAAAACATAATAACCGCAGTCGCCATTATACCGTGAACCAAGGGCGCATCCAAATCTTCCATCGGCATTACCGCAAGTTCTGCCAACACCAGCGAAACAACCAAATCAAAGGGCTGCAGCTCTCCTAAATCTCCTTTTCCCATTACCCGCATTGCAATCAGCAATATTGCATACAATATTACCGCTCTGATAGCAACAATCATCGTGATGCCTCCTTAAACAAAATCAATGATTATTTTTACCGAAAATCTTTAATAATATACGTAATTATGATAAACAATCTGATAAATCCGATTAAAGCTGCGCTTTATAAGACATACAAAAAGACACACCCAAATGATGTGTCCCTATGCTGCCTCCAAGTACGAGGACATTCCTTTACACTGCTTTATTGTTAATTACATTTTTCAACTTTGCAAATATCATTCTTCCGGCTGCAGTTTGCAAAACACTTGTAACGGTTACAACAACCGAATCACCGATGCATTTTTTACCGCCTTCAACAACTATCATTGTGCCGTCATCCAAGTATGCCAACCCCTGACCGGATTCTTTACCGTCCTTAACTATCATTACGATCATTTCTTCTCCCGGCAGTACAACGGGTTTCACCGCATTAGCCAACTCATTTATATTTAACACATCAACACCTTGAAATTCAGCAACTTTATTTAAATTAAAGTCGTTTGTCAGCACCTTTCCGCCTAATTCCTTTGCTAATTTCAGCAACTTAACATCCACTTCAATGTTTTCGCCGTAATCCTTAGATTCAATCAAAACATTTACGGCATCGTCTTTCTGAAGGATATTCAAAATATCCAAGCCTCTTCTTCCTCTGTTTCTCTTGAGACTGTCAGAGGAATCCGCAATATGCCTCAGTTCTTTCAGAACAAATTCCGGAATAACTAAAGTTCCTTCTATAAAACCCGTTCTGCAAATATCAGATATTCTTCCGTCTATAATTACGCTGGTATCTAAAATTTTTGGAGATATTATTTCTTTTTTATTCTTATCATGCTTTTTAACCGATGAAGACTTTTTTAGATTTAATAGCTGCGGCCACAAAACATCATCTTTTTTTCTTGTGGCAATCTTTATGCCCAAATATCCAAAAACTAAGTATGAAACAATCCAAACAATTGTACCTACATACTTAATATCGGAAAGCGGCTGGCTTATAAGGAATGCTATTACAAATCCCACTATCAGCCCAACAGCCCCCAGCAAGATGTCCATAGTGGAAAATTTCAATATTTCCGTCTCAAAAGCTCCTACAATTCTTAAACCGGTCTTTTTAATTTTAGATGAAAGAAGAAAAAATATAATTCCAAAAATTAAACTGATACCTATAATAACTAAAACGTTCTGAAAACTTGATAATTCAAGAAGACCGCTGTTACTTAGCAGCACACCCAATACTGCTCCTATTGATGCACCTATAACAGCAATAATTGCCTTTACAATTTTATCAATCAATATACTCACCTCCTTACAAGTATAACCATTAAATGTAATATTATTTAACGCTATACTAATTAATGTAACATATTTTTTATTATTTGGCTATAGTTATTATTTAAATATTATAATATAAATTCATTAAAATTCCCTTAATTTTGACACTGTTTCAATCATAATTTTTTCTTCCTTACGGTTGAAGAAATTGAATTAGTAAACAGCCTCAATGGAATTAGGGCTAACTACAAAAAAGTAAAATGCATTAGAGCATATTTTACTTATTCCTGTTCTAATGCATCCTCATTAATTATTTCATCCATGTATTCCTGTATCCCCTTGCTGTCCATGTCAGTTGAAAGTGAAATTTCGCTGATAAGCATTTGCTTTGCACTTACAAGCATTTTCTTTTCTCCTGTAGAAAGGCCTTTTTCCCTGTCTCTGAAAGTTAAATCTCTCACAACCTGAGCTACCTCGAAAATATCTCCTGTCTTCATTTTTGTCATGTTATCACGATATCTTTTGTTCCAGTTGGAATCATTGATTTCTGCTTTTTGCTTCAGAACACTGTATACTTTCTCAACTGTTTTTTTGTCGATGATGTTTCTTAAACCTATATTATTTACATTATCCACGGGTATCATTAGCTTCATTTCTCCTATGGGCATTTTCAGTACATAATAGTTTTTAACTTCACCTAAAATTTCCTTAGATTCCATCGTTTCAATAACACCGGCTCCGTGCATGGGGTATACCACTTTGTCGCCTAAATTAAACATAATGCTACCTCCTATAAACATATTATACACCATTCGGTAACAAATGTCAAATTGACAATTATACCCTCATACGGTATGCTTGTCAATACAAAAAACACAAAAAACACATATTTTTTGCAAACAAATTTCCTTAATTTTTTATTATTTTTGAAAACCTTAGTCCCAAGACTAAATCAGACCCTATTTAATTTGAAGTCCTATTTATTCTTACAAATTCAAGGGTCTGACCGGGATTGATATTTAATTTTACTTGACTAAAACCTGCAATACTTCCTTAGGCTTAATTTTAATATTGATACTGTCTTGATTAAATTTACAGCTTCCATCGCCTAAAATTATCTCTGCAAATCCGCAGTTGCTTCTATACAATTTAATATCGGCTTCTGTTAATTTGTCACTGTCGTTATAGAATGAATATATTTGCTCTTTACTTTTATCGCTTTGAAATACATTGCAATACAAATTCAAAGTATTTGTAGGATAAAGAGGTATGGGCTTAAGACCGTGAAATATTTCTTTATATTTAAGATAGATGCTTTTCCACTTTTTAATTTCTTCTTTCTGCGATTTCTCAAAAGGCATCCATCTGCCGAATATATCCTGCCAGATTACTACGGGAGCTCCGCTGAACTGGCTTCTTTTAATCAATGTATCTCTGTCTTCTTTTCTCAGCCATCTGGAAATTACCGGTGAAATATGCTGAGGACACATGAATCTTAACACATCTATCTCAGGCATAGGGTCAAATCTCCAAAATTCATCCCATGATGCCGTCAAAAATTCCATTGCATGTTTCTTTCCCGGATGATGTTGTGTCATAAGAACTAAACCGTCTCTAAACTCATCGAGTCCTTTTCTGTAGGAATAAGGAAGATTGACCATAGTATCCAAGTGATAGCCGTCAGCGTTTGTATCCCTGACAATTCTCACAAATTCGTCACCAAGTGAATCTGTGCTTTCATTTCTGCCTCTGTCCCATGGAATATACGGCAAAAACACATAGACACCTTTTTCGTGGAATTGTTCCACCGCTTTTCTTAAAGCTTCTCTTCCTCCCGGAAAATCATCATAAAAATCCCACTGAGTCCTCTTGTCAATTCCTAATCTTGGATATTGATTCCACAATATAACCGAATCATATCCTCCGAATTCCTCTCCTTCCTTCAGGAGTCTGTCTGTATCTATAATTTGATTATCGTGGTCAAATGCCTGCTTGCCGTACAAGAATGTAAAATTATGTACCGCACAATCATTCCACCATTTTAAATCTTCTCTGTCATATTCGCTGAAATCATATTCTGCTGCCCAGTAATCCCTGTATCTGTCAAACGCTTCAACCCAGCCGTCTTTAATTCCCGTAATAATTAGCTCCAACGTATCATTAAACGAAGCGTCCGGATTTATTCTCAAATAGTGATTTTCAAATTCGTCTTTGGATGACATTCTTGATAAAAGTTTGCCTATATTCTGAGTAGCCCCACCGTCGTTTAAATCGCTGATATTAGGGAACAGGATGCTGTAGCCGTATTTATTGTCCTTATCGCATACAACTAAGGGCAGCTTTATATCGGAATCATAAAAAGCTTCTCTCATTGGCATGATTACTTCTTTGCCTTCCGGGGTTTTAACGGGATTGCCCGGACAATATACCAAATCTTCTTCATTGTCTGCTCTCATTTCCGCAAGCATTGGTATTCTAAGCATAGACACATATGGACTGCCATATTTATATCCGTCATAAACCTGGTAAAGAATTCTGATTGTTTCCTTTTTATCATTGATAAAATGAACCTTAACCTTGATTAACTCTTCTTTCAGCTCAAGCAATACTGTTATCAGCTCTTCTGTTTTATCAACTGCCGTAATAATATCTCCAAGTTCAAAATCGCTGCTTTTATATTCCTTGTCATATATTTTTAACAAAAATAATTCTTTATCCGTATTCACTTTTTTGCCTGAATATATATTGGTAAATTCTTTTATTACCATGCCGTTGTTATAATCAATGACCGCCTCCAAAGCATTGTTGGTCATTTTCAGCGTCTTAATATTTGCATCATGATTTATCATTCTATTCACACTCCTTTACACAGCGGAAGCCTACGGTTTCGTACCTGTTCATTGCATCCCCCAAGAGATGCACTTTAAGGTGATAATTGTTCTGAATTGCTCCGCCCTCCGTATGCCAGTAATCGGGTGCATTGTAATATGAACCCCCTCTGAGAACAATAAAATAATGTTCTTTGTCGCCGTCATAGTGAATTTCGTCTGTATATTCCCACACATTGCCGCACATGTTGTATAAGCCGAACGGAGATGCTCCTTCAGGCAGACTGTCAACCGGCAAAAGTTTTTCTCCATATACATTGCATTTGGAATAGTCTTTTTTATTGCCCCAGGGCCACTTTAACTTGTCAGGTCCTCCGGCAAGGTACTGCCATTCCCGCTCCGAGGGCAGCCTCATTCCGTAAAATTCGGCATATGCCTTCGCATCTTCCAAAGATATATTTACAACAGGCAAATCTTCTTCGCCATCAACATATTTTCCATTAACCCAATGTTTAAGAAAATTTCTTTTATTTTTAGGACTATAATAGCTTTCATTTAAAAACTGATAGTACATTTCATTTGTAACTGCATATTTTTGAACCATCATCGGTTTTATTTCCACAAGCTTAGGACCGTGGTCCATCTGGCAGTCGCCCTCCATAATCCTATGAATTACACGATAAATATAACTGTCACCATCAATTTTTATATATTCTTGTTTAACCACTTTCTATCCTCCCGTTATCATTATATTGTATCATTAGCAATATCAACTGTTCCTTTATAAGACCTTAGACCGGCTATAAACAATACTAAAAGAACCATCAAATATGGCAGCATATTTAATATCTGTGTAGGTAAATTGTAAGTAGAGAAAACTAAGGTCAATGAGCTTGCATAAGCAAACAAAATTGCTACCAATGTAGTTTTAAAGGGATTCCCCTTTCCCACAAGTATTGAAGTCAAACATAAAAACCCACGGCCTCTTGTCATATTCTCCGAAAACATGGATAAACCTGACAAAGGCATGTATGAACCAGCCAAGCCCATGGACATTCCCATTATTAAAAGACAAATCCAGCGATATTTCAAAACACTTATTCCTGCGGCTTCAGATGCTTTTGGGTTTATTCCCACACCTCTCAAGCGCAGTCCGAAGGGAGTCTTATACATTACAATATACCCCGCTGCGGCAAAAATGTAAGCAAAATATACCAGCCCTATATTATTGTTAAAGATTGTATCCAATACGGGATACTTCTCCAAGAATGCCCAGTCCATAACTTTGTAGCTTACAATTGCCGGGTCTGTATAAAAACCTCTCACTCCCCATACATTAACAAGAAGCAATGTGGTCATTGCCCATGCGCCTGTATTGTAAGCCAAGCTGACAATCAT
>DCDU01000054.1:0-151 GCA_002316585.1 Firmicutes bacterium UBA1047
ATGGATATTTCAATATTGGAAGGGGTTATGGGTTATTATGACGGCATTGGAGCAGGCACCTCCGGAAGCTCTTATGAACTTGCAAGGCTGCTGGATTGCCCCGTTGTCATGGTTGTCAACTCAGGCGGCATGGCTTTGTCGGTTTGTGCGT
>DCDU01000054.1:384-1679 GCA_002316585.1 Firmicutes bacterium UBA1047
TACTATAAAAAAATAATAGAAGCAAATACGGATGTTAAAGTCTGCGGGTACATGCCCCCCATGAAGGAATGCCGGCTGAAAAGCAGGCATCTTGGGCTTATTACTCCACAGGAAACAGCTGATTTAGAGAAAATTACTGAGAAATTAGGAAGTACCGCTCAGGAAACAATTGATATGAATGGGCTTTACGCTCTTTCCCAAAGCTCTGATTTTGTGGAATACAGTGAAATTAAGACGGTAAAGAGAAAAAATATTAAAATAGCAATTGCCCGGGACGAAGCTTTTTGTTTTTACTACGAGGACAGTCTGAATTTATTGCGGGAGCTTGGAGCGGAATTAATTGAATTCAGCCCGCTTTATGATGAAAAACTGCCCGATGATGTCAGAGGGCTTTATATAGGAGGAGGTTATCCTGAGCTTCATATTGAAAAGCTTTCGGGAAATACCTCAATGCTTGAAAGTATAAAAAATAAAATTCAATCGGGACTTCCCACCATTGCGGAGTGCGGAGGCTTCATGTATCTTTTAAAAACATTCAGGGATGAAAATAACAGGGAATTTCAGATGGTGGGAATTGAAGAGGGACAAAGCTTCATGACAAATTCATTAAACAATTTCGGTTATACAAAACTAACCGCCGCAAAAGACAATATGCTTTGCAAGAAAGGCGAATCAATTAATGCCCACGAATTTCACTACAGTAAAAGTACAAATAACGGAAATTCTTTTATTGCCTCAAAATCTGACAGAAGCTGGGAATGTATCATTGCCGATGACAATAAATTTATGGGTTATCCCCATCTGCATTTTTGGGGGAATGTTAACTTTGCGGTTAATTTTATCGATAAATGTATTGAGTACGGTGAGCTATGTCTTTAATTATAGGTTATATATTGGATTTAATAATCGGAGACCCTCAGGGATATCCTCATCCCATAAGGTTAATAGGCAAATTAATTGAAAATACGGAAAAGCTTTTAAGAAAAGGCTGCAAAAGCAAGGAAGATGAAATAAGAGCAGGGGTTATACTTTGGCTTGCGGTTGTTTCGGTAAGCTTTATAATTCCCTATTTGATTTTATATGCCGCCGCAAAAATAAACTTAATATTATACATTGCGGCAGAAAGCATAATGTGCTGCTATATTTTAGCTGTTAAAAGCCTGAATGACGAAAGCATGAAGGTATACAATGCCTTGAAAAATAACAATATTGACGAAGCCAAATATTATCTTTCCTTCATAGTCGGAAGGGATGTGGAAAATTTGAAGAGCCCCGGAATTACAAAAGCTGCAGTG
>DCDU01000054.1:1810-8988 GCA_002316585.1 Firmicutes bacterium UBA1047
GACGGTGTTATTGCTCCCATGATTTTTATACTGCTTGGAGGCGCGCCCCTGGGTTTTTTATACAAGGCAGTGAACACCCTGGATTCAATGGTCGGATATAAAAATGAAAAATATATAAATTTAGGTAAATTCTCTGCAATTGCAGATGATGTATTTAATTTTATACCTTCAAGGCTTGCTGCGCTGCTGATGATTGCAGCATCATATATTCTTAAAATGGATTACAGGAATGCATATAAAATATACATAAGGGACAGATACAATCATAAAAGCCCAAATTCCGCTCAAACGGAGTCTGCATGTGCGGGAGCGTTAAATTTAATGTTGGGAGGCAGCAGCTATTACGGCAAAATATTAGTGGAAAAGCCCGCCATAGGAGATAACAGCAGAGAGGCGGAAGCGGAAGATATAAAAAGAGCAAACAAGCTTATGTATATGACCTCAATACTTTGCGTCATACTTGGAACCGCTCTGAAATTTCTGCTTTGGCAGCATGTTTTTCTATGATTGAGGAGGAAGGTTGAAAGAAATGAAAAACAAAGAAAGGATAAAAACCGAGCCCATGCATCGATGTTTCATATCGTTTTGTGTAATCGGTGCATGGGCATAAATATGGAAATACACGGAGCAGATATATATACAGCTTCCCTGATATCGGGCTTAAATGAAAATGACATAATCGATTTCTCATCAAATATCAACCCTTTGGGAATACCAAGGGATGTTGCGTCAGCGGCAGTAAATTCCATTGTGCATGCAGACAGATATCCTGATATAAATTCAAGAAAGCTTATTGATGCCTTGTCCGAATATGAAAATGTACCGAAGGAATTTATATTTGTTTCTAACGGAGCGGCTGAATCAATATACAGAATATCAGCGTTTCTTAAGCCTAAAGAAGGACTTGTTACTGCACCTGCCTTCAGTGATTATGAGAAATCAATGGAAGCAGTTGGGACAAATATAAGCTATTACTGCTTAAAAGAGGATAACAGCTTTAAAATTGAGGAGGATATTTTAAACAGCATCAATGAAAAAACAGACATTGCTTTCATATGCAATCCCAATAATCCCACAGGACAGTTAACGGAAAAAAGCATACTTGAAAAAATGCTTATAAAATTAAAGGAAAGAAATGCTTTTCTGGCTGTGGACGAATGTTTTTTAGATTTTGCGGAAAACTCCGAAAGCTGCAGCATGGTGGATTTGCTTGACAAATATGATAATTTGATTGTTATAAAAGCATTCACAAAAATATTTGCAATACCGGGAATACGTCTTGGTTATTGCATGTCATCAAATAAGGAATTAATATATAAATTAAAATCAATAGGTGCGCCCTGGAATGTTTCAACCATTGCACAGGCTGCCGGAATTGCCGCCGTAAAAGAGAATGAATACATAAAAAGAACTGTAGACTACGTTAAGGAGCAAAGAAATTATCTCTTTGACGAATTGAAGAAATTAGGCATTAAAGCCTTTGAATCACATGCAAACTATATTCTATTCAAAACAGATATTCCCGGCTTTAAGGAGCAAATGCTTAATAGGAAAATTTTAATAAGAAGCTGCTCCAATTATGTTAATTTAAGCGGAGAATACTATAGGATTGCGGTGAAAACAAGTGAAGAAAATAAAATATTCATTGAAAAACTAAAAGAAATAATGGAAAAAAGATGAAAACAATACTTGTAATATTAGACGGTGCAAGCGAGGAAAAAATAGAAGGATTAAATTTTATGACTCCTATTGAATATGCAAGAACACCGACTCTTGATAAGCTGATAAAAACGGGAAAATACAGCAAAAGAATATTTTTTCCCAAAAACAGAATTCCCGACAGCTTATGCTGCATACTCACGATTTTAGGTGTAAATGAAAGCCTTATACCTGAAAACAGAGCATATTTTGAGGCATTGGCGGCAAATATCGAGATTAAGGACACCGAAGCTGCCCTTCGGTGCAATTTGGTGAGCATTAAGGACGGCAGGCTGGAATCCTTTAACGGAGAAGGCTTGACAAAGGCCGAAATGAAGGAATTCTCAAATAAAGTCATAACAAAAAATAATCTTAAATTTTACCACATAAGTGATTACAGAAATATTTTGCTTATAGATAAAGAAAAGCTCGCAAGCAGACCGTACAATATGCCTCCTCATGAAAATATCGGAAAGTCGGTGGAAGTATTAAGGAGAAATATAAATAATAATATTCTACGGGAATTTCTCCATGAAAACCAATTTTCAACAAAAGGAACAGATTATGCGTTTTATCCATGGGGTGTTTCGGAGAGGGCAGAGCTTAAGTCTTTTTTTGATATCCACAAAAAATCATGCTCCTGTGTCTGCAGCGCCGAAATCATGAAAGGAATTTCAAAGGCAATGAAAATAAGGCTGCCTGAATTAAAAAATGCAACATCTGACGTGGACACGGATTTAGGAGAAAAAGCAGAGGCCGTATTAAGTGAATTGCATACCCATGATGTTGTTATAGCTCACATAAACGGGACAGATGAAGTATCTCACAGAAAAGATACATACGGCAAAATTAAATTCATAGAAAAAATTGACGAAAACTTTTTAAGTGTTATATATAAAAATGTCAACAACACAAGGATAATAGTTTTAGCTGACCATCAGACAAGCTCGGTTACGGGAAAACATGAAACAGGTGCTGTTGATGTGGTAGAAGCAATTATAAAGGAGTAGTATATGGCAAAGGTAATAATGATTCAGGGAACCACTTCAAATGCAGGCAAAAGCTTGACGGTTGCAGCACTTTGCAGAATTTTTAAGCAGGATGGCTACAAGGCGGCTCCCTTTAAATCGCAAAATATGGCATTAAATTCATTTATAACAAAGGATGGGCTTGAAATGGGCAGAGCTCAGGCAATGCAGGCAGAAGCTGCGGGAATTGCTCCCGATATAAGAATGAATCCCATTTTATTAAAGCCCACGGGAGATACGGGCTCTCAAATTGTATTAAACGGCAAGGTTTTCAAGGATATGAGCGCAAGCAGGTATCATAACTATAAAAAAGAAATGATTCCTCATATTTTAAAAGCATACAATTCATTAGCGGATGAATATGATATAATTGTTATAGAAGGTGCCGGAAGCCCTGCGGAAATAAATTTAAAGGATATGGACATTGTTAATATGGGCATGGCTGAGCTTGTGGATGCACCTGTGGTAATAGTAGGCGATATTGACAGGGGAGGGGTATTTGCCTCCTTGGCGGGAACAATGCTTTTGCTGGACGAGGAAGAAAAGGCAAGAGTTAAGGGCTTTGTAATAAATAAGTTCAGAGGGGATGTAAACCTGCTCCTGCCCGGATTAAGAATGCTTGAGGAAATAACGAAGGTTGATGTACTGGGGGTTGTTCCCTACATGAATGTTGACATAGATGATGAAGACAGCTTATCGGAGCGGTTGTCAAACAATGCCGCCGATACTGTAGATATTGCGGTAATAAGGCTGCCGAGAATTTCAAATTTTACGGATTTCAATGTATTTTCAATGATTGAAGGTGTTTCCCTGAGATATGTTTCAAATATAAGAGATTTCGGCAATCCCGACATGGTAATAATTCCGGGAACGAAAAATACAATTGATGATTTGAAATGGTTAAGACAGACAGGCATTGAAGTTAAAGTCAGAAGGCATGCCGATGAAGGGAAAGCCGTATTTGGAATATGCGGAGGATATCAGATGCTTGGTGAAACTATCAGCGACCCATGCTATGTTGAAGGCGGCGGAGAAATTGAAGGTCTCAAGCTGTTGAAAATTAATACGGTTTTTTCTAAGGACAAAACCACCACACAATACAGCGGTGTAATTAATGAATTAAGCGGCTTTTATGAGAAACTGTCGGGAATTTCCGTTGAAGGGTATGAAATACATATGGGACAGTCTCATATAATTGAGGGTTCACCCATGACCGCAGGAAGCAAGACTGAGGGATGCGTAAGCGGCAATGTGGCGGGAAGCTATGTCCACGGATTTTTTGACAATTCTGAGGGGGTAAATGCGGTTATAGAAACATTGGCAGAGAGGAAAGGAATTTCATTAGGCGAGCTGACTAATTTTGACATAAAAAAATACAAGGAAGACCAATATGATATTTTAGCGGATTGCGTGAGAAAATCATTGGATATGGATAAAATTTACGAAATTGCAGGCTTGAAAAATTGCGCAAAAGGAGGACGGTATGAATAAAGAAAAATCAGCACATAATACTACGAATTATAAGTTTTCGCAAAACAGAAGGTGTGAGTACTTTCCATGTCATAAAACCGAAGACGAGGATAATTTCAATTGCCTTTTTTGCTATTGCCCCTTGTATGCATTAAAGGGAAACTGCGGAGGAAATTATTTGAAAAAAAACGGGATAAAGGATTGTACAAATTGCTTGATACCTCATTCTGCGGGAAGCTATGAAAAAATTATGTCTAAAATAAAGGATGTTATAGAATTAGGAAGCGATTTTTAAATTAAAAACTACCGCACAAAAGGAGAAATTATACAATGGATTACATGATAAGAGCAATGGATAAGAAACAAACCTTCAGACTTTTTATGGTAAGGTCGACAAATACGGTTGAAGAAGCAAGGCAGTACCACAACACGACTCCCACAGCCTCGGCAGCACTTGGCAGAACTCTAACGGCAGGACTTATGATGGGCTTCATGATGAAAAATGAAAGAGACAGATTAACAATCAATATAAACGGGGGAGGACCCATAGGCACAATTTTGGCTGTTTCCGACAACTCGGGGCATGTGAAGGGATATGTGGATAATCCCAACGTGGATTTGGAATTAAAGGAAAACGGCAAATTAAATGTAGGAGGCGCCGTCGGTATTCAAGGTAAGCTGACTGTTATGATGGATATAGGAATGAAGGAGCCCTATGTGGGAAGCACTGATTTGGCAACGGGAGAAATCGGAGAGGATATTGCTCTGTATTATTATTTGTCCGAGCAGCAGAATACGGCTGTAGCCTTGGGTGCATTGGTGGATACGGATTACAGCATTAAGTCCGCAGGAGGCTTCATGGTTCAGACACTTCCCTTTATTGAAGATGAAGACCTTGATAAATTAGAAAATACTCTCGGCAGTCTTAAATCCATATCGGATTACTTCGATAATGACAGGGATGTTGAGGAAATAGCGAAAGAAATATTTTCCGACTTTGAAATTGAAATAACCGATAAAATTCCCGTTGCTTTTAATTGTGACTGCTCGGGGGAAAGAATGGAGCAGGCGCTTATATCCATAGGTAAAAAGGACCTGAAGGAAATAATCGAAGAAGACGGAAAAATAGAAACGGTGTGCCACTTCTGCAGTAAGAAATACATGTTTGAAGGGGAAAAACTAAAAAATATTTTAGAATATATTGAAGAATAAAGGAACGAAATCAGTACGAGAACGGGTGAACAAATTATAAAGATGAGTGATGATTCAATGAATTTCATATTCGGCAAAATGGAGAAATTGGGGTTCATAGAAAATATCATCCAGTCATATGACGGAAAAACATCTGAAATAACTTCTTACGGAGCTGAGGTTGGATATTGGGCAAAGGCTATGGAGCATTGGATACACAGTATATTGTTTTTTATATTTACTGTTGTAACTTTAAGCTTACTTGGTGCATATGGCGTTAAATCTCTGTATTCGGCTGTTTCTACAATTGTTTTGTTTGTTATATTTTCTGTTTGCAATGAATACTATCAGTCCTTGTTTATTGACGGCAGGGGTTATGAATTTCAAGATGTTGTATTTTCACTGACCGGTATGATTGCAGGATTTGCTGCTTACGGGTTATTTAAATTTTTAGCCGAAGGCAGGAAAAAAAAGAAAAAGAGGGTGAAAGCCGTATAAATGGATGTTCAATAACTTCATCCGCCCGGCGAAGTTTCGACTAAATTTGAGATTATTCTAACAAATTTGTTGCAATAATAAACTTTGCATGTTAAAATATCATCAGATTAGCGTTATATTTTATAAAAAGCAACGGTATATCAGGAGGAAAAATGAGGCAGATTAATATCAATGATGCTGTAGGGCAGGTGTTGTGCCACGATATCACTCAAATAATCAAAGGTGAAACAAAGGATGTCGTATTTAAAAAGGGACACGTAATCAAAAAAGAAGATATTCCTGTTTTCCTTTCTGTAGGGAAGGAGCACATTTATGTGTGGGAGAAGCAGGAGGGTATACTTCACGAAAACGAAGCGGCTGAAATACTGTACGAGGTCTGTAAAAACAATTATATGAAGCCCACACCTGTAAAGGAAGGGAAAATTGAACTTGTAGCCGATATAGACGGCTTGTTTAAGCTTGATACAAAAAGACTGTATGAAATAAACAGTCTGGGAGAAATGATGATTGCAACAAGGCACGGAAATACTCCTGTAAAAAAAGGAGACAAGCTTGCCGGAACACGCATCATACCCCTTGTTATAGAAGAATATAAAATGGAAAGAGTTCAAGAAATCGGCGCAGGTCAGCCCATAATGGAAATTTTGCCATTCAAGCATAAAAGGGTGGGTATCGTTACTACGGGCAGCGAGGTTTTTCACGGCAGAATCAAGGATACCTTCGGACCTGTAATTATAGATAAATTCAGCGAGTTTGACACGGAAATATTAGGTCAGACAATTGTGGATGATGAGAAGGAAGATATTGCGCAGGCAGTATTGTCATATATAGAAAAAGGAGCGGATATTGTGGTTTGCACCGGAGGAATGAGTGTTGACCCGGATGACTGCACACCGGGAGCTATAAAAAGTACCGGAGCGGAAATAATCACATACGGAGCACCTGTACTTCCCGGAGCCATGCTTCTGGTAGCCTATTATGATTACAACGGCAAAAAAGTACCTGTATTAGGCTTGCCCGGCTGCGTAATGTATGCAAAGCGCACTATTTTTGATTTAATACTTCCAAGAATTATGGCTGATGAAAAAATAAACAAATCGGATATAGATAAATTAGGACAGGGCGGATTATGTCTGAATTGTGACGTATGCACCTATCCAAACTGCGGTTTTGGAAAAGGTAATTGATATATATATTTAATTTTTTAGCACCGTTATACTCAAAAAAACATAACGAAAAAAGATGCCCTAACCCTATTTTTCCGACCAAAGGGAGAGAAAAATAGCGGTAGGT
>DCDU01000054.1:9142-14033 GCA_002316585.1 Firmicutes bacterium UBA1047
AAATTGGTGAACGAGACTGCGAGGAAGAGGAGGAGATTAATAATGAAAAAGCTTTTAAGTATTGTATTGATTTTAAGTTTGATTTTTTCTTTAGCGGCATGCAGTAAACCGGTTGAAAAGGAAATTCCGGAGGAGTCTGGTGCAGCAGAGCCTGAAAAAAATCCTGAGGAGCAGGCTGAAGAACCTGAAGCACCGGAAGAACCTGCAGCACCGGAAGGAACAATTATGCTTGCGGCAGCGGCAAGTCTTAAAAATTGTATGGATGAGGAGCTCCTGCCAATGTTCACGGAGCAATATTCCAAGATAACTGTTAATACTACATATGACAGTTCAGGAAAGCTTCAGTCTCAGATAGAAGAAGGAGCCGGAATAGACGTATTTATGTCAGCTGCCATGAAGCAGATGAATGCTCTTGACGAAAAAGGGATGATTGCGGAAGATTCAATAGTTGAACTTCTTGAAAATAAAATTGTGCTCATAGTTCCCGAAGGAAGCGATAAAGGCATAGAAAAATTTGAAGATGTAGTAAAAGCCGAAGTAATCGCTGTAGGAGACCCTGAAAGTGTTCCTGCGGGACAATATGCAAAGGAAGCATTGGAAAATTTGGGATTGTGGGAGCAGGTTCTGCCTCTTTCAAGTCTTGGAACAAATGTTACCGAAGTATTGAACTGGGTTGCTGAAGGAAGCGCCGATGCGGGAATTGTATATGCGACAGACGCAGCGAGCAAGGATAATGTTGCGGTTGTAGCGGAAGCTCCTGAAGGAAGTGTTTCAAAGGTAATCTATCCCGCTGGTATTGTAAAAAATACTGCAAATGAAGAGGCGGCAAAATTATTCATAGAATTCCTTCAAACCGGTGAAGCGGCGGAAGTATTCGGAAAATACGGATTTACGGTAAACAAATAAGGAATAGAGGAGTGCAAAATGGACCTGTCACCAATATTGATATCGATGAAAACTGCGTCAGCAGCAATATTAACTACATTTTGCATTGGACTTTTGGCAGCAAACTGGGTTGTAAAAATGAAGTCCGAAAAAGCAAAAATGATTATAGACGGCATATTGACACTGCCTTTAGTATTGCCTCCTACCGTAATGGGCTTTTTCCTTCTGTTGATATTTGGTGTAAAGAGACCTTTGGGCAAATTTCTGCTGGATTTTTTCAGCGTTAAAATAGTATTTTCATGGACAGCTACTGTAATAGCGGCTGTCGTTATTTCATTTCCGCTTATGTATCGCTCCGCAAGGGGTGCATTTGAACAGGTAGACCAAAATTTCATAATGGCAGGCAGGACCCTGGGCATGTCGGAGCGTAGGATATTTTGGACGGTGACAATGCCCCTGGCTCTGCCCGGAATAGCGTCGGGAGGAGTTTTGTCTTTTGCAAGAGGTCTCGGAGAATTCGGTGCAACAGCCATGATTGCAGGAAATATACAAAATGTCACGAGAACACTGCCCCTTGCAATATACGCGGAGGTGGCTGCGGGAAATATGGACAGGGCAATGAAATATGTTATAATTGTATTGGCAATATCATTTGTTGTAATTGTATTAATGAATTATTTTACATTTAAAGGACAAAAATATTTAAGCAAAGGAAAATCAGATGAGTTTAAAGGTTGAAATAAAGAAAAGCTTCAAAGGATTTCATCTCGATGTTTCCTTTGAAACAAACAATGAGCACCTGGGACTTTTGGGAGCATCAGGCAGCGGCAAAAGCATGACATTAAAATGTATTGCCGGCGTTGAAACACCCGATGAAGGAAGCATTGTTCTGAACGGAAGAGTTCTGTTTGATTCCGGGAAAAAAATCAATCTTAAGCCTCAGGACAGAAATATCGGATTTTTATTTCAGAACTACGCTCTGTTTCCAAATATGACAGTTGAGGAAAACATAGCAGCAGGATTGAGGCTTTCAAGAAATGAAAAAAAGCCTATTATAGAGGATATGATTAAATCATTCCATCTTAAGGGTCTGGAATGTAAATATCCGAATCAGCTGTCCGGAGGGCAGCAGCAGAGGGTGGCACTGGCAAGAAGTATTGCTTATAATCCTGACGTTCTTCTTTTGGATGAACCTTTTTCGGCATTGGACTCTCATCTGAAGACGCAGGTGCAGGCTGAAATGGTTGAGTTTTTAAGGCTGTATGACAAAGAGGTTTTGATGGTTACACACTCTATCGATGAGGCATACAAATTTTGTAAAAATCTTGTTGTGATTGATGAGGGAAAATCAGTACTATTCGGAAACACAAGGGAAATATTTAAGGAGCCTAAACTGATTTCCGTTGCTAAACTCATAGGCTGCGGCAATATTTCAAAATGCAGTTTAAAATCAGGCAACAGAATTTATGCAAGTGATTGGGATATTGAATTAACGCCGGACGGAAAAGTATCTGACGCAAAATATGTGGGTATTCGTTCAAACTCCTTTATAATTAATAATTCAAAGGATGAAGCAAATATTATCGAATGTGAAATAGCAGAAATAATTGAAAAAGTATACGGCTATACAATCATATTTTACAGCAAGAACAGCAGCAGCGGCACCCATATGTACTTTGACGTAGAAAAGGACGTATGGGAAAACAGAGAGGATAAAACAAATTTATTTTTAAAGGTACGCGAGGATTCAATATTATTGCTGAATTAGCATATATAGAAAAATTATTATATAAGGGAGATTCGTATGATAAAGACAGGGATACTGACAATAAGCGATAAGGGCTCAAGAAATGAGAGGGCTGACGGTACGGGACCGGCAATACAAAATTCTTTGGATGAAAATATTTATGCTGTTGAATATTATAAAATAATACCTGATGAAATGGATTTAATATGCGAAGAGCTCATTCACATGTGTGATGATCTGAAGCTTGACTTAATTCTCACAAACGGCGGCACCGGTTTTTCCAAAAGAGATGTAACACCGGAAGCTACTTTGAAGGTAATAAAAAGACCGACTCCCGGAATACCGGAAGCAATGAGGCAAATGTCCCTCGCAATAACTCCCAAGGCAATGCTTTCAAGAGCCGCAGCGGGCATCAGAGACAATACTTTAATTATTAATCTTCCCGGAAGCCCAAAGGGTGCGGTTGAAAATTTAAGCTTTATTCTTCCCGCACTTCCTCACGGTATGGAAATATTAAAGGGTACAGGCGGAGAGTGTGCCAGATAAAGAAATTAATATTGACTAAAAAAATATTAACGGGTATTATAAAGAAGAATCTATTTATACAAAGCAGGGCTTGACGAAATAGTAACACTATTCCGGCATATGCAAAATTATTTTACAAGGAGCAGAATAATGCTTGATAACAGAGGAAGAACCATAGATTATTTAAGAGTATCTCTTACGGACAGATGCAATTTCAGATGCATTTACTGCATGCCGGAAGATGGCGTCGGGAAAATAAGTCATGATGAAATAATGCGTTTTGAAGAGGTGGAAAGTATAATAAGTGCCTGTGCAGCTCTTGGTATAAAAAAGGTAAGATTTACAGGGGGAGAGCCCCTTATTATCAGAGGTATAGACAAGCTTATCAAGCATACGGCATCCATACCGGGAATAAAAGATATTTCCTTAACAACAAACGGGATGCTTCTGGCGGATATGGCGGAGGATTTAAAAAGTGCGGGCTTAAAGCGGGTAAACATAAGCATAGATACTCTGCAGGAGGATAAATTTAAAAAAATAACAAGATTCGGAGATTTCAAAAAGGTTTCCAGGGCAGTCGAAAAATGCCTAAGCCTTGATATGGTACCGGTTAAATTAAACGCGGTACTTATGAAGGGCATAAATGATGATGAAATAGGAGATTTCCTCAAATTAACAATGGACAACCCCATTCAGGTAAGATTTATTGAGCTTATGCCCATAGGTGAAGGGCTGAAGTATTTTGAAAACTGCGGTATGAAGGTTGAAGAGGTTTTAAGGCTGCATCCTGAGCTGATTCCCATAAAGGATGACAGCAAGGTGGCTTCGGTTTACAAGCTGCCTAATGCCAAAGGCTCCGTAGGATTGATAAGCCCCGTAAGCTGCAAATTCTGCAATGAATGCAACAGAATCAGATTGACTTCGACAGGTACCATAAAACCATGCCTCCACTCACAAGAGGAAATAAATCTAAAACCATATATAAAGGATGAAAAGAAATTAATTGAAGTCATTCATAATGCAGTTTATAATAAGCCTGTAGAGCATCATCTTGAAACAGAAGGAAAAAGCGATACTGACAGAATGATGTTTCAAATCGGAGGTTAAAAATGGAATTAACGCATATTAATGAGCAGGGCAGAGCCAAAATGGTGGATGTCAGCGAAAAGCAGGATACATTAAGAGAAGCGGTTGCTTATTGCAATGTATATATGAAAGAGGAAACACTGCTGAAAATAAAGGAAGGTACGATAAAAAAAGGGGATGTTTTATCGGTTGCACAGGTAGCAGGAATAATGGCTTCAAAGAAGACATCTGATCTTATCCCAATGTGCCATCCTATCATGATTTCGGGGTGTGATATAAGCTTTTCCTTGAATTTTGATGAAAACAGGGTTGAAATTACTTCAACCGTAAAAAATACAGGACAGACAGGTGTTGAAATGGAGGCTATTGCCGCAGTTACAATAGCAGGACTCACCATATATGATATGTGCAAGGCAATAGACAGGGAAATGATTGTTTCCGATGTTAAATTGCTTAAAAAATCAGGCGGAAAGTCAGGATTATTTGAAAGAAAATAACATTAACAGAGGGAGAAAACAAAATGGCAAAGGTGTTGGCTGTAAATATCAGTGAAACAAAGGGAGTTCCGAAGGAACCGATTGAAAAAGGATATTTTGAAGTAAATCATGGACTTGTAGGAGATGCACATGCAGGAAACTGGCACAGGCA
>DCDU01000054.1:14134-25902 GCA_002316585.1 Firmicutes bacterium UBA1047
CATGCAGGAAACTGGCACAGGCAGGTAAGTCTTTTAGGTCAGGAAAGTATTAATAAATCGAAAGACAAGCTGAAGGATTTATGCGTGGGCGTTTTTGCGGAGAATCTTACAACAGAAGGAATAATTTTATATGAGCTTCCAATCGGGACAAAATTAATAATCGGAGAAACAGAAATGGAAGTTACTCAAATAGGAAAGGAATGCCATACAGGCTGTGCTATAAGAGAAATTGTAGGAGACTGTGTAATGCCCAGGGAAGGGATTTTCACAAAGGTATTAAAACCGGGCTGGATTAAAGCAGGCGATACAATTGAAGTAATAAATTAATCTGAATAAAAATCAACACTTCGTCAGCCTTTTTGGTTGGTGAAGTGTTTTTTTGTGAATAACCTACGTATTATCGGCGGGGTCTCCCCATTCTTGCCGCAGAATTGCAAATGAAAACATCAATTCAAATAAATCCTTTGAGTTAATTTTATCGATGCCGGAAATTTCTTTTATCATGCGCAATCGATATTTTATGGAATTGTAATGGAGAAAACAAGCACGTGCTGTTTCTGCCATATTGCACATACATTGGCAATAGATTTCAAGAGTAGATATAAGCTGTGTATTATATTTCTTATCATATTCCCAAAGTTTCAGGAGCTCCGGTCGGCAAAATGAAATAGGGTCCCTGGCGGAGCAGCAATTTTGTATGATGTCTTCCATAAAACAATTTTCATAGAGCAATAATATTTCATCCTTCATACGGCATCTATGCAAAGCGAAGGAAGCCTGCAAATAATAATTCCGCAGTTGTTCAAGCCGGTAAAAGGTACGGCTTAGACCTCCTTGCATGCTGTAATATTCAAGAAAATCTTTCAAGGATTTTAATTTGGAATTTCGCATAGGTTCATTCAGCAGACATACAATAGAATTCTCCATTACAATGCTTGCACCGCCAAATGAATTAAAGCAATGCATCTGTATGGCGGGGTAATTTGCCGTGTTTTCTTCTATATCCTGCATAATTAAGATTTCCCATGGGCTTTCTTCAGGTATATCAAAATATTGCATGCTGCACCGCAATTCCTCAACCTTGATTTCCCGGTTAATCAAACTGCGCAGCATATCAGACAGTGCCTGATTGGGGGAGTTGTGCTGAAGAGAGCCTGAATGAACTAATACGCATGCTAAAGCAGAGGCAAGCAATTTGAGAATTTCACTGTCTGTAGAATTAAATGGTCTGGTTTCATAAATACTCAATTTTGCCAATTCAATGTTATTCTGAACACGCACATCATAACACATAACACGGTAGGGAGATTTACCCTCCGGGTCAATTAAAGGCTCCTTAGTCTTTTGCATTGATTGCATCCAGCGCCGACGCGAAGGGAGATCGTCATCATCGTTTCGTTGTAGGTCTTTCGGGTCAATCCCTTCTGTACCGCTTGAAGTTATATTGAAAAAAAAGGTGTCGTTAAGAACTATGGGGAGCCTTAAAATAGAGTGAGCAGTGTCCAATACATGCTGAACATCCATAGAATGGGCTGCAGCATGTAAAAGCTGCCGAGCAGCATCGTTTACAAAAGCTTTTTCATTGTCCGTCATGGTTATCCCTTTTCTATTATTTAAAAAATATTAGCACAAAAGGACTATCCCGTCAAGAGATAGCCTTGTGTATCAAATAAGGCTCGGATTGCCTTTATTATTATTTAATATATTCTCCCGCATTTTCGCCTGCTAACCTGCCGGATGTCATAACCCATCCCATGGTTACGCCCTCGTATGATACGTAGGCATTGTTATACATACTGCCTGAGCAATCAACTCCCGCCGAATAGAGTCCCGGGATTACTTGATTGTTTGTGTCAACAACTTCCATGTCGGTTGTAATCTTTAAACCACCAAGTGTGCACAACTGAGTTGTACGTCCCATCACCAGGTAGTAAGGTCCGTCACCTATGGGAACCATAAACTGGTCCTTCTTGCTGAACATACGGTCAATTCCTGCCTCGCAGGACTCGTTGTATGCTTTCACGGTATCAACCAAATTTTTTGCATTTACACCTGCCTGCGCTGCAAGATCCTCCAGTGTATCTGCTTTAACCGTAACTCCATTTTTAAGCCCTGCTTCTATTTCTTCTTTTAGAGTTGTCCAAGCTTCATCATGCTTAGGTCCCGTATTGCCAAAGGATGCTCCGTCCTTTGTAATTCCGAGTCCGATTGCTCCTTCATCTGAAAGTGTGTCAATGAAGTTTTGATCTACTAGAACGTAGTAATGATCTCCCTGTTTTGCTGTGATATTTCCTATGTAGGAGCTGTCATAGCAAATATCTTCATTGGTGAAACGATAGCCATCCACGTTCACCCATAAAGCACCGGGATTGATAGCCATATGATTCAAGCTTGCACCGCCGTTTGGCAGACCTGCTATTAAATCAAAGGCAGAGTGTGCACCGTGAAATTCCACATTGGAATAGCCTTCGGTAGCTGCTCCCACAGCAATAGCCATAGAAATTCCGTCGCCTGTCTGTGTACCTGTATTTATTCCATTTGTTTTAAATCCCAATACTTCCATTATTTTTTCTTCACTGGCACCATAGCCGCCTGTCGCTAATATTACAGCCGGAGATTTAATTATTACTATTGTGCCGTCTGATTTTTTTGCCATTACTCCCGCTATTTTACCATCTTCCATAATCAGCTGAGTAGCTGTGGTTTCTGTCATAAGCTGTCCGCCGTTTTCCGGCAATTTAGAAAGTATTTTAGACATTGATGCGGCAAATCCTTCTCCTGTCCATGCATGATATGTTCTAAACGGGCTATCCATCAAAGCTTCTTGATGGTGGGCAACAAAATTCAACTCCATTCCATTTTCCAAAAGCCAATCTACAGTCCTGCCTGATTCAGAAATAAACTTATAAATCATAGGAGCGCTGACCATATAGTTTTGTTGCATCATCCAATCAGACAGCCATTCTGAAGGAGTAAATGTAGTTTCCGGGTCTGCAATTTGCATAGAGCTGTTTACCGCTGCCATACCTCCCGACATAGCTGCTGAACCGCCTACATTTGCAGTTTTTTCTATAGCAATTACTTTCGCACCTTTTTGATGCGCGGCTACTGCTGCCGCAGAACCTGAACCGCCTGCTCCTATTACTACTACATCTGCTTCATATTCTTCTGCCGCATCAGAGGCGGCAGTTTCTATAGGTGTAGAGAAATCTTCTATTTTACCTCCGGCTTGTTGGATACATTGGCTGACTGCATCCAAAATTGCTTTGCTTGTGTGGGTTGCACCGGATACGGTGTCTATTGCAAGACTTTGGTGCTCTACAATAGCGTTGGGAATTCGCTCAACAGGTGTTTCGTATATTCCTTCCGTTTCGTTGTGCTCCCCAACTTGTACCTGCTCAATTCTGCCCTCTGAAATAAGGACTGTTACATTCACATCACCATTGTTACCTTTTGAAGATGCAGTGTATGCTCCATCGGTCAATCCTGTATTTTTTGCGTCTTCTTCCTTGCTCACCGGTGTTTGCGGCTGATTTGAAGAGGGGCTGCAGGCTGCCATGGATACAACCATCAGTAAGCATAGTAAGATTAGTAATGGTTTTGTTATTTTCATGGTGGTTATCCTCCTAAGATAATACTTGAAGCATCTATAGCATAGATACCTCGATTGTATATATTTTATCATTATAGTTTATTTAAACAATATACCTAATAGACAAATCATTAACAAGCATTTTGTCCACCTTTGATAAATAGGGAGAAGACTTAGGGAAATATGACCGGCTTGACTTTGACAATTTATTTTTATATAATTACTATATAAAAAAAGAGGTTTACATGAGTATCAGAAAAATTTTTCTTATACGGCATTGCCGTCCTAAAATTATAGAAAACGTTAGCATATGCCTTGGCAGAAAGGATATTCCCTTAAGCAAGGAAGGAATCGACGAAGCAGGACAATTAAAAAAATATTTTTCAAATATCGGATTAAGCGGTATTTATTCAAGTCCCCTTATAAGGGCAAGGCATACGGCTGAAATTATTGCGGATAAAAAGATGAATGTAATAATAAAGGATGGTTTTTCCGAATTAAACATAGGTAGGTGGGACGGAATGTCCTTTGCTGAAATAAAAGAAAAATACCCTCTTGAATACATGGAGAGAGGCAAGGATTTTGAAAATTACATAGTTGAAGGCGGAGAAAGTATGGCTGACTGTCAGGCAAGAGCTGTGAAAGAATTGTATAATACAGTGCAGGAAACCTCAGACAATATTTTAATAGTTGCCCATGCCGGTGTAAACAGGGCAATTATTTCTAAAATATTGGGAATCAGCATAAAAGACAGCTTTGCTTTTAAACATGAATATGGAAGTGTTAACTATTTAGCTTTTGACGGTAAAAAGTTTAAAGTCATAAAAATAGGTGTAAGTATTTCCGAGCTAAGCAAAATGTAAAAGTACATTAAGGAATATAAATATTTCAAATACAACCGGCTTTAGATTTGAGCTTCCCATAACACCTTAAAAGTTGTGGAGAACTTTAAAAAAAGGAAAAACAAATAAGCATCAGGGAATTATACTGTCATTATCGTCTTACTCTCATATGACAGTATTTTTGTATTTTTTTGGGGACGTTCATAAAGTATATAGACTGCTCCTATATTTGGCATGAAAATTGCTTATTATTATGTAAGGTTAAGAGATGTTTGGAAGGAGTAAAACTAGCAAAGTAATGTTTATATAACTTTGTAGTTTATAAAAAAATTATAAAAGAGTATGGAGATATGATTATGCACTGCACAAAAAACAGCTATGATGAAATGATACGAATAGGAAGGTTTAACCAATATCATAATTTGCTTGATATCGGCTGCGGAACATGTTCGGATTTATTACGAGTTGAAAAAAGATATGGAATTAAAATGTTCGGATTTGATAAAAATAGAGAAGTGATAGAGTCTGTGCAAAAACTAAGACCGGATTTGCTTGTAAAAATTGCTGACGCAGAAGAACAAAATTATCCGGATAAAATGTTTGATGGTATTATAATAAAACAGGTCTTATCGGAAGTTAATAATCAGCGAGAAGTATTATATTTGGCTAGCTGCACACTGCGGTCAAAGGGACTGATTTTTTTATCGGATTTTTATTTGAAAGAAGAGGATAAAAAACAAATTAAATCAGCAAAGGAATTATCTGAACAGGCAGAATTGGATATAATTATAAATGGAAACTGTGAAACAAGGAAGTTGAAACGTCCTTCAAAATATTGTGTTGGGCGGGCATTTATTAAAAGCGATTTATTGAGATTAATAGATCAAGCGGGATTACAGGTTGTTCAATGGGAAGATGCTCAAGACTGGATAGAAGCGGGTTCCTTAAATGAATATGAGGGCTATTGTTTTGTTATTCTTCGTAAAAAAACCACCATTTGAACTGGTGGTATAGGTATTTATTATTAGTATTATTATCTACCTTCTTTATGATAACAACTTTTGTATTTTTTACTGTATTCATTTATAAGCGATTGAGTGTAATTTTAATTCTTAGCGATTTAAATTGTTAAAAAAGGCTGTTGCCTTTTGTGATCTTCTCAGTGAGTGTAATGCCTCTTGCCGCTATTCGCTTATCCCATTTTTCTTTTTCTGTATACAGCTCTGCAACATTAATAACACCATACTTTTTATACTCGTTGCGGCAAAGCATTAAGATCATTTCGATACAGATGCTGCCAAGCGTGCCATATACATTATGTGCTGCCCATGGAATGTGTTTCATTGATTCTAACATAGTAGCTGCATGAAAAGCAGTGTGACGAATCGCCATTCCATTTTTTTTCCCTGTTACTTCTACCGCTGCCGCTAACATGCCGTTTTTAAGGATGCCACTGTCAAAAAACTCTTTGAAGTTTGTGTTATATTTAAGTGATTCACCAAATAAATCGAACATGTTTTCTGCACCTGTATGTTTTGCAGTTTGTTCGCTAATTGCTTTTAACCATACATCTTTCATTTCCATTCCGCCCATACAGATACCCATCTTTGCTTCAATATAGGGAATCGGTTTCTTTGAAAATTTGGAAACAAGTATGATATCAGGATCTTGTGTAAATGTATATACTTTTTGCTTTCCTGCCGGAGCGGGAAATTCGTATTCCTCTTCGCTTTCCAATAAATCGACTTTTACCGGTTCTCCATTTATAATGCGAGTAGGGTAGGGCGGACCGAGCCAAAGATAAAATACATTGCGTGGTGCAATCGGTGCAATGATTTCTGTGCTGTCCATCCAATCAATATTACGGAATATAACGGAATCGATAGAATCCATTTCCTCAATCATATAATTCGCGATCATATTTGCCCAACCGGGGCTGAGACCAAGGCACGGGCAAGCAGTAATTCCGGCACTTTTGAATTCCTCATCCATATCAAGCTGTGCATCAATAGTTTCATTGTAAGGAACTCCGGGTCCCGCGCAAACATTAGAACGTAAATCGACATAATGTGCTCCGATAGCAAGGCAAGCACGCATCAAAGGATAATTAAACTGCGCATAAATACCATTAAATATAAGATCAACACCATTTGCAAGATTACTAATTTGGTCTTGATCAGAAGCATCGCCCTGATATACTTTGATAACGGTGCACTTACAGCGTTCTCCAAGAGAGCGAACCAAATTTTCTGCTTTAAGTGCTTTTTCAATGGAAATGTCAATCAGCACAAGCTCTTCGCAATCGGATTCTTGTGCAAGCAAACCTGCCATTCCTGTTCCCTGATTGCCGGTACCAACAATACAAACCTTCATTGTAAAACCTCCTAATAGTATAATGTTTTTGTTCCACTTTAATTAAATTGCTCTCCAAAGAATAATCAATTAGCGACATATGAAACCAATTTATATCAGTGGAACATCTTAAATTCTTATATAGCAATATGTATACCAAAAATTTAACAACCATTATTGTATACTTGAATTTTCCAGAAATGGACAACTAATAGTTCACACTAAATGTTATTGAGATCTACTTCAGAGAAGTAAGACAAAATACTGATTACATGTGTGAATAAAATTTATGAAAACAAATGACTTTTTTAATTCATTAGTATTGTAAATGACAAACTAAATGGTCAGATTTGCTAAAAGTAAGCAATAATTCAAAATAACTTGCTAATAATGGACGATTTTAGCATGAAGTAATAATTCATTTTTAATTAATTAATCCTAACAGGATAATCTCTTAACAAACTAGAAAATCAATTTATATTTAGATAAATAATTAAATAGATATTAGACAAATAATTGGATTTTGCTAAAATTGGGTAGTTAATAATTGCTAAAATTGGGCAGTCTATTGCAAATGTTCACTGTAATTAGTATTTTTAAGTTAAATTATATATTTATAATAAGTTTTTTTTGGAAAAATTAGAAAAAGAGGCTCTTGATTTGCTCTTTTGACAAGATAATAACAAGAAAATGTGAAAATTTCTTCAAAAAGGGTCAAATAGACTTTATTTGGCATATAAATTGCACTTAATACTATTGGTTAGCACAACTGCAAAATCTAGTGCTACAGCGCAAGGTATTTCACTTGAGCACAAACTTATAAACAGGAGGTATATAAATGTCGATTAAAAGCATCAAAGAGTTTGATTACTTTGCTCCCAAAAAACTTATTGAAGTTCTTGAACTTCTTGGAAAATATGGTTCTGAAGCAAAAGTTATTGCTGGCGGTACAGATATGATTCCAAAAATGAAGGCACAACTTATTTCACCTAAGTACATTATTAGCCTTAAGCATGTTGAGGAAATCAAGTATCTTGATTTTGACAGAGAAAACGGTTTGCATTTTGGCGCAGGTGTACCTATTCGAGAAGTCGAAAATTTTGCGCCGGTAAAGGAGCTTTTTCCTGCTATATACGAGGGAGCGCATTGTATCGCATCAACGCAGATTCGTAATGCAGGCACATTGGTAGGAAATATATGCAACGCAGTTCCGTCCGCTGATTCCGCGCCGGGGATGATTGTTTTAGGTGCTGTTTTGCATGTTACAAGCTTAAGAGGTAATAGGGATGTAGAAGTTGGAGATTTTTTTACAGGTGTATGCAAAACGGTGCTGGAACCGGATGAATTTGTTACGGGTGTTTCAATTCCTTCTCCGAAGAAAAATAGCAAGAATATGTATAAGGCATTCACAGTTCGCAGAGCACTTGATCTTGCTATGGTAGGTTCTGCAGCAAACATTAATGTTGAAGATGGTATTTGCATGGAGGTTCGGATTGCACTCGGTGCAGTAGCAACAACTCCAAAACGGGCATACAACGCAGAAAAAATACTTATTGCTCAAAGATTAACGGATGAATTAATCGCAGAAGCTGCTTTTGTGGCGAGTGAAAAGGATTGTACTCCTATAACCGATATGCGTGCAACTCGTGAATATCGAAAAGAATTGGTTAGGGTGTTGACACGCGACGTTATAAAGGCTTGTATTTAATCTAATTAGAAAGGAGTTTAGACATGAAAAAACTTATGAGCTTTAATGTTAACGGGGAAGTACATGAATTGGCAGTTAGTATTAATAAAACCTTATTGGAAGTTCTCCGAGAAGATCTTCGCTTGACAGGCGCAAAAACGGGATGTAATGAGGGTGATTGTGGAGCATGTACAGTATTAGTTAATGGTAATGTTGTTGCCTCTTGTACAACATTAGCAATTGAAGTAGAGGGATCTGAAATTATAACTATCGAAGGCCTTGCATCGAAAGAAGGGTTACACCCTGTTCAGCAAGCATTTATGGATAACTTCGCAATCCAGTGTGGTTACTGTACACCAGGTATGATTTTGGCAACTGTTGCACTACTGAATGAAAATCCGGACCCTAATGAGGAAGAAATACGAGACTTTCTGCGTGGAAATATTTGCCGGTGTACAGGGTACAAAGCAATTGTTGAAGCAGTAATGGATGCGAAAGAACGCATCAAGGAAAAAAGCATATAAGGAGGGATGTAAAACATGAATAAATTTGATGTAGTAGGTAAAAGTCCCATCCGTAAGGATGCAATGGAAAAAGCTACGGGCCGTGCTATATACAGCTCTGATATTAAGCCTGTCGGCATGCTTTATGGTCGTATGTTAGGAAGCACAATTGCACACGGATATATTAAACATATTGATACATCCAAGGCAGAAGCACTGCCGGGGGTAAAAGCAGTTGTTACGGGAAAAGATGCACCGGATATTCGTACCGGATATATCGCAGACCGTCATGTGATTTGTAAACACAAGGTCCGTTATATTGGTGACCCCGTGGCAGCCGTAGCCGCAATTACACCTGAGATTGCACAACAGGCAATAGAGCTGATAGAAGTGGAATATGAAGAGTTGCCGCATACTTTAAATCCTGTTGATGCTTGGCAGAAAGATTGCCCTGTTGTTTTACATGATAATATTGAACAGTATCCTACAAAATTTGTTCCGCTTTTGGTTTACCGACTTGACCCGGAGCACAAAAATGTTTTTATTCACAGACAGATTAGGCATGGCAAAATTGAGAAAGGATTCGAAGATGCTGATTTAATTTATGAGGGAGAATATATGCTTCCCAGAGCGCATCACTGTCCGATGGAGACTCATTCCTGCTGTGTATCGCCTGATGTAAATGGTGAATTAACAATTTGGGCATCTGAGCAGGGAGGTGTCCGTTTAAAATACTTTATTTGTGAAGTTTTTGGTTTGGACAGCTCAAAAGTAAGGTTTATTACACCATATCTTGGCGGTGCTTTTGGAGGTAAGGTTGACCTGATGAATACACCGATTTGTGTTATGCTTGCAATGAAATCCGGACAGCCTGTACGTTTAGAAATGTCCAGAGAAGAATGTTTTGTACAGGGTAATCCAAGAAGTCCTGCAGTGGTTCGTATTAAGGACGGATTTAAAAAGGATGGTACATTGGTTGCACGTGAAATTGTAGAATTTATTAACGGAGGTGCCTACAGTGCACATGTAACTGTACTATGCAATGACGGAGCATTTGGTGCAACAGGAACCTATCGTTGTCCGAATTTCAAACTTGATGCATACGGAGTATATACAAATACACCTGCAACAGGACCATATCGGGCACTAGGAGCTGAAATTCTATGCTTTGCGATTGAAGCTCAAATGGATCGTGTTGCCAAAAAACTTGGCATAGACAGGGTTGAAATAAGACGAAAGAATTTGCTTGTTAATGGAGATATTGATGTAAACGGACAGACAACAAGAAATAATGAATCTATGGTGGCGCTCGGAGCGGCAGCAAAAGCAATTGAATGGGGACAGCCAAGCAAACAGATGGATTATCCTTGGGTAGTCGGAAAAGGTGTATCTATTGGAAATAAATACACTATGAGTGGCTCTACCTCTTCTATGATTGTTAAAATACATGATGACGGCGCGATTGAAGTTAGGCATTATCAAATTGAAATGGGTCAGGGATGCAATACGGTTCTTGCTCAAATTGCCGCAGAGTCTTTTGGCGTTTCTTATGATAAGGTTAAAATTATCTTTGACGATTCTCAATTCTGTCCGTTTGATCATGGAACTTTCTGCAGCCGTGGTACATTCATGAATGGCAATGCGTTGTTAAAAGCCTGTGAAGTGGCAAAACAGGAGCTTTATAAGAGAGCTTCCGTGGTAATGGGCATTGATGCCGATAAGATTGGCACAGTGAACGGTACTGTTTATGAATTAGCGAATCCTTCTAATAGTCTTCCTTTCAAAAAGCTGTTCAATAATGGAGGATGGGTTCCCGAGCTGGGTGAAATCATAGGGAAGACTGCATATACTTATGAATTAGGTGAAATGGATAATGAAACAGGTCAAGGTAATCCTTGTGCATATTATTCTTATGGTGCACTTGGTATGGAAGTTGCCGTAAATGTTGAAACAGGTGCTATTAAAGTATTGAAAGCAGTTGGTTATTATGATGCAGGCAGAATCCTGAATCCTAAAACAATTGAAGGGCAAATGGATGGATCCTTTGTTATGGGTATTGGTCAGGCAATCTTTGAAGAGATGATGTTCAATGAACAAGGTAACATAATTAATCCGAACTACCGTGATTACAAGATTCCTACGATGTTAGATGTTCCTTATAATAAGGATATGTTCGGGGGTTTTGTAGGTAAACCGAATGAGGAAGGTCCTTATGGTGCAAAAGGAATAGGCGAAGTAGCTCTGGTACCAGTTATGCCTGCAATTGCAAATGCAATTACAGATGCACTCGGTATTGAACTAAATCAAATTCCGATGACGAAAGAACGTGTAATGTGGGCGATTAAAAGGCATAAAGAGGATAATATTAAACAGCTGTAAAGTTAATAACAATAAGGAAGCATAGCGGTATAGGCATCAATTTATTGGATGCTTATACCGTAAAGGGTAATTAAAATGGATGATTCTAAAATTAAAAAAATAAATGAAACAAAAAAAATTCAGGAACAAAAAGAAGCAATAATTGCAGAGTATGATTGCAGCAAGCATTGTCGCAGCTGCCCGTTTCCGGGTGCAAAATGTGTCAATAATCCTGAAATGTGGAAATATATTAAATAGGATTTCAAATATGTAATGTTGTGATTAAAGACGGGGAAGGCTATAATTTTTTTACGTTTAAACTGCCTAATATTGGACATGTTGGGCATTAAAATTAATCATTTGAAAAGGAGATGATATTAAAATGAAAGAAGTTAGTGTGATTGTTTACGGTGTGGGTAGTGTAGGCAGCGGTA
>DCDU01000054.1:26023-28152 GCA_002316585.1 Firmicutes bacterium UBA1047
GGTAGTGTAGGCAGCGGTATTATCAACACATTGCGTAAACGTAAAGGTGTAAAAGTTGTGGGAGCCGTTGATATTGATCCGGAAAAGGTTGGAAGAGATGCCGGAGTAGTATCAGGAGGTGAACCGATCGGTGTTACCATTACAGATGATGCCAGGGCATTGGCTGAAACTGTCAAGGCTGATGTTGCATTAAATGTGGCTGCGCCACTTGGAGTTAGGGAAACTTTTCATGAAATGATTTGGGCCATAGAAAAGAGCATTAATGTAATTGTTGCAAGTATGGAAACATGTAATTTATGGTTTACTGATAAAGAACTTGCACAGGAAGTAGATAAAACATGCAAAAAGTTTGGTGTAACATATGTTGGTTTTGGTGCAACGCAAGCCGAAGAACGCTATATTACAATGATGACAGAAGGAAGTGTTGATGTAAGGCATATTTCATTCACGCATCATGCTGATGTGCAGGCATTCACAGATGAGTCAAATGCAGCAGAATGGGGAATTTCGCTGACTCAAGAGGAATATGATCGCAGAGTTGCAGAAGGTACGGTTAAATCCAAAGAAGACCTGAAGTCTATTGTTCCATATGTTGCGGACAGCTTTGGATGGAAATTAGATGATGTTATTTTGTCTAAAAAGTTACATTTTGATGAAGATGATAAGATTGATGGATTAACTGCAACAGTGGAAGGTTTCATTAACGGTGTTTCAAAAATTGACATGAATTGGGAGATGTTGATTGACCCTGAAAGGAAGTATTTTGATAGACTTATTGTAGATGGAACCCCGATGATTAATGCGTTAAATGAATATACACCTGATAGAGGTATGGCTGCTACCATTGGTGCTATTACAAATGGTATAGCATATATTTCAAAATTACCAAGTGGTTATGCGAATACACTGAGTGTTCCCGCATGCCCCATAATTTATGATGAGTACGGTCTTCATATTTAATTAAAACGATGACACTATAATGGAGGGAATTAATGGGAGATATTAAAGTAATTATCAGCGGTGTCGGAGGTGTCGGCTCTAATGTTATCCGCCTTCTTTCAAAAAAGAAAGGAATTGATATTATAGGTGTTATTGATATAGATGAGGATAAAATTGGTGAAGATGCAGGAACGATAGTTGGAATTGAACCTATTAATGTTTTTATAACAAATGATATTCCGGCGATATATAAAAAGGGGGCAGATGTTGTTATCTGTACTTCTGCGCCGACATCACCTGAAGAAACATTCAGTCAAATGTGCCAAGCTTTAGAAAGCGGAATAAATGTAATTGTTGCAAATATGGGTACGTGTAATCTTTGGAATACAAATCCGGAATTGGCTGAGGAAATAGACACTATAAGCAAGAAACATGGAGTATCGTATTTTGGTATAGGAGCAACACAGTTGCAAGAAAGATTTATTTTATTAAATACCGAAGGTTGTTCTAAAGTGGATAAAATTACATTCACACATTTTGCTGACTTACATGCTTTTACGCCGGAATCTTTCAGAAAAGAATGGGGAGTAACGCTGACAAAAAGAGAATTTTACGAAGGTCTAAAAAGTGGTTCGATTGAAAAACATGATTATTTTGCAGATGGTATTTCATATATCGCTGAACGTCTTGGGTGGAAGATTGACAAAATAGTAACGAAACATGAGCCGATGATAGATGACAACAATATTGTCTATGGTATACATTATACCTTTATAGGTTATATTGGGTCAGTTGCAAAGATTGAAACAAACTGGATATTTTTGCTGGATAAAGAATATCGCTACTTTGACCGCATTGTTGTAGAAGGAACACCTTATGTTGATTCAGTAAACAAATTTTCACCTGACCGTGGAATGGTTAGCACTTTTGCATCTTTGGTTAACGCAATACCATATGCATTGAAATCCGAGCCAGGTTATATAAATACGTTGGATTTACCTGCATGTACTTTAGTGAACGATGAGTTATATAATCATATTTAACAGATAATTAAAGATTATATTATGAAGTTGAAAACAATAAAAGTAATTTTAAATATTAATTCTTTAGGGAGGAAAAAAGTTTGAAACTAAAAGCGTAAGGATGGCTAATAAAAAAGGGTATAGCAAACAAACCATTCACAATTCATG
>DCDU01000174.1:0-4048 GCA_002316585.1 Firmicutes bacterium UBA1047
AATTCAGCCCCTTTAATTATTAGTCTATTAATGCAGCTTCTGTCTTGTTTTCATCATAATCAATTATATCAACCTTAGATATTCTATCAAATTTTTTTTCTATTTTATTAGAGGTAATATGAATTTTATCCACATCATCCGATACTTTCTTAATGTTTTTTGCCAAGGAATCCCATCTTTCTTTGTATAGCTTGAATTCCCTTCCTAACTTGCTAAGTTCATCCTGTATGATTCCAGCATATTTCTCTCTTTCTATGTTTCTTAGAACAACCTGAACAGTGGATAACACTGACATAAGCGTTGTAGGTGATGCAATCCAAACCCTCTTGGTGCTCGCATAATCTAATAAGTCCTGATGATAAGCGTTAATTTCGGCAAATATGGCTTCTGCCGGAAGAAACAGTATTGCTTGTTCTGATGTTACTCCATTTATTATGTATTTAGATGAAATATCATTAATATGTTTTTTAACGTTCTGTTTAAAATCCCTCTCATATATTTTTCTCTCAGAATCAGAAATATTTTTATCCATCATACGTTGATAATTTTCTAAAGGAAATTTTGAATCAATACAAAGCATACCCACCGGTTCAGGGATATGAATCACTGCATCTGCAATCAAGCCGTTTGATAACATTTTTTGAACTTCATATATTTTAAAGTTATTATCTCCAAATACACTGCTCAATATATGATTAAGCTGTACTTCTCCAAATGTTCCTCTGCTTTTTTTATCTGTCAAAACATCTTGCAAAGACACTATATTTGTTGAAAGGCTGTCTATTTTTTTCTGTGCTTCATCAATTTTTGAAAGCCTTTCTAATATGTTTACAAAAGTCTTGTTTGTTTTTTCAAATCCCTCATTAAGCCTTTCTTCTACACGCACATTTATTTTTTCAAGATTATAGCTGACTCTATCATTTAATGACGAAAAGCTTTCATTTATTGTTTTTGAAGTCTCACCGCTGAAATTCATAAATGCTTCTGTCATTTTATTATTACTTTTTTCCAACCTTTCTACTGTTTCAAGTTTGGAAGTTAAAATTTCTCTAAGCTGTTTTTGTTCCGTTTCAGCAATTTTTCTTGATACTTGGTCAATCATATTTAGGTTATTTTCACTTAAATATATTTTCATTTCTGATAATATACGCTCTACCAAGCCACCTTTAGATGCTTTTATTAAGAGAATTATATTTATTACTACTGTTATTAAAAGTAAAGCTAATATTAATACGTCCATTACATCCTCCTCCCCTATATAATAAACGAAAACCGAACATTTGTCCATATAAAATATCCTTCAAAAATAAAAGAGCACATTATAATTCTTCCCTTTTTCCAGTGATATTGCATCTAACAACCATTTATTTTCATAGCTTATATCTTTACTCATTTGGTCCCTCCGGCATAGTCGGAGGGTCATTGTTGATATAATCAAAAAACGAGACTTTTTGAAGTCTCATTTTTTTAGCAAAATCTTTATTAACCCCTATTTATATTAAATTTTCTTTTACCAAAACTTCTGCTATCTGCACGGCATTCGTTGCCGCGCCTTTTCTGACCTGGTCACCGCAGCACCATAGAACCAATGAATTTTCGCTGCTTATATCCTTTCTCACTCTTCCTACGTAAATTAAATCTTGCTCTGACGAATCAAGAGGCATCGGATATTTTTTATTTTCCAAATCATCAATAAGCTTAACTCCTGCTGCCTTTGATAACAGCTCCCTTGCTTTTTCGGGAGTAATTTCTCTTTCTGTTTCTATCGTAATTGATTCGGAATGGCTTCTGTAAACAGGAACCCTTACGCATGTACAATTTACCCTTAAATCAGGATTGTGGAGTATTTTCCTTCCTTCATTCTGCAATTTCATTTCTTCCTCAGAATATCCCTCTTCATCAAAGCTTCCTATTTGAGGAATTACATTGTATGCAATCTGGTGCTGAAATGTATTTATTTTCACTTCCTTGCCTTCACTGATATCCTTAATCTGTTCATGCAATTCATTTATTCCATTTATGCCGGCACCGGATACAGCCTGATATGTTGTTACTATCATTCTCCTTATTCCGGCATATTTATTAAGCTCATTTATGGCTGTTAATGCAATAGTTGTAGAACAGTTGGGATTTGCTATAATTCCTTTATGCTTTTTAACATCATCCGCATTTACTTCCGGAACAACCAACGGGACATTGTCATGCAGCCTGAATTCACTTGAGTTATCAACAACAACTGCGCCGGCATTTACGGCAGCCGGTGAAAGTTTTTTACTGATGTCATTTTCTGCGGCACAAAGCACTACATCTATATTTTCAAAGGAGCTTTCCAAAGCCTCTTCAACAACATATTCTTCACCGTTAAATTCAGCAATGGTTCCTGCACTTCTTTTGCTTGCCAGCAATTTTATATTATTTATAGGAAAGTTTCTCTCTGTCAAAACTTTTAGCATCTCCTGTCCTACCGCACCTGTTGCTCCTAATATTGCTATATTGTACTTTTTCATTTTCGTCCTCACCTTCATATAATAATAACTGCTTTAAATATATAAAATTAATTATAACAACAAATTTTGACTTGTCAAGCTTTTTGTTTTTATAATATATACATATGCTTTTATTTTACATACATAATTTAAAGTATATAGTTTGCAAACGGGACAATCATTTCTCTATAATAACTTTCCGCGGGAAAATGCATAAAATTTGGCATCTTGTGCGTTTGACTGCAAACCATTTTTCTGAAAAGACTTTGAAAAACGGGGTTTGGGCACATCAAAAAAAGAACGACATACAGTCGTTCCAATGATTGCTGTTATCTCAAATTCATTTTTTCAAAGACATACCGTCTTTTTTAGCATGGACTTCAATCTGCGGTTTTACTGAACGTAGCTTTTATTTTCCAGATGTTCAGTTCTCTAACTGCCTGCCAAACTACATTGTCTTTTTCGATTATTTCTGTTGCATCGCCGTTTTTTACTTCAATCTTGTAATATAAGCTTACATTGGCTTTATTGCTGTCATTTGCGTCCATTTCATAACCGTAAACCTTGAAGTTTAACAGCTTAACATTATCTTCTTCCTGAAGCTTGGCAAATTCATCAAAATCCTTTACTCTGTCTGCCACGGGAGTCATCAGATATGTGTAGCTGTATCTGTCCTGAAGCATTCCGGTCAAATATTTTTCCGCTCCGTCGGCAGGTGACTTTTCTCTGTAATCAAGCTCTCCCTTATCCAAAGGATAGGTTGTTGAATTTTCTTTTTCTGTCATCATAAATGCATATGGATCATAGACATTGCTTGGATTCCATATCATATATTCAAAAACACCAAGTTCCTTTGCAGCAATTATTTGATCTCTCACCTTGTCAGGTCCGTATGCAATTCCAGCCCAGTCAAAATCCTGAATCCAAGGTCTTATAATCGGCGGGTTTTCCATAGAGGAATTTTTTTCAATTCCCTCCTCCATAGCACCTTTGACAACCAAGTAAGGATGTGCGTTAGGATTCTCTAAGTTGTACCATCCTGTTGAATAGTGGCTTGGATAAACCATGGGAGCAATATTATCCACATGCTCTCCTATCAATATCCATGTCTGGCCTATGTCTTCGGGATAATCATCCCATGTTCTTGTAATAATTCCAAAAACATCCGCACCTAAATTTACATTATAAGACTCAAGCTCTTTTTTAGCATATTCTAAAAAATCACCAATTGCTTCGTCCTTATCTCTTCCGTTTCTTCCGGGAAATTCCGCAATAAGATTGTATTTTTTCGCTCCGTCAGGGAAACGTACGTAGTCAAACTGAATTTCATCAAATCCTAAAAGTGCCGCTTCCTTAGCAATAGCAATATTATAGTCCCATACATACTTATCGAAGGGATTAATCCAAGGAATATTTCCGCTGTTCGGGTCAAGCCACGTTCCGCCTGACTTAAGCTGAATGGAATGCTCCGGACTCTTCACGGCAAAGTTTTTGTCCTTAAATGCAACAATTCTTCCGATGGTATAAACGTCATATTCCTTCAGTATTTTAAGCATATTTCC
>DCDU01000174.1:4289-4420 GCA_002316585.1 Firmicutes bacterium UBA1047
TTTATAACTAATCCGTTTATTTCCGTAGCAACCGCTATACCTATGATACGCTCGAACTTGTTTGCTTTTTCGGCACTGTCAAATAATTGTCTTGCTTTTTGACTGTCCTTTTCAGCTAAAGCCTTCACATA
>DCDU01000174.1:4627-4939 GCA_002316585.1 Firmicutes bacterium UBA1047
TCCTGTCGCATACAATGCTTTAACTTCTACAGATTTCTTTTCCCTCTCTTCTCCTATTGGAATAAGGGGAACATAAAACTCGCCTTGCTGCTCTTTTCTCTGTTTTTCCAGCTCTTCTCTTTCGGCAATTTTTTCTTTTAGCTCTTGTTCAGCTCTTTCTTCTTCTGATATTTCAGGCTCCGAATTTATATTTTCAGGCTCTTCCTGATTTACTTCCCCAGGGGGTATCGGCGCATTCGCATCTGCGGATTCAGTACAAGATGTCAATAACGCTGTTAATAGTAAAAATAAAATTGCATATTTTGCTTTTTT
>DCDU01000171.1:0-198 GCA_002316585.1 Firmicutes bacterium UBA1047
TTACAGTATAAACATTCTTGTTATCGAAAATTCATTTACATTACCGGCTGTGTATGTAACCGTATGCGGCCCTGTTTGTGTAACTCCGGGAAAGTATGATGCTCTTTTTGCACGGTTATGCTCCTTATAATTAACTTCTACTTCAAACTTTTCCGGAATATCTATTTTGCATGCCGAAATATGTTTGAGAGCATTTTT
>DCDU01000171.1:502-3343 GCA_002316585.1 Firmicutes bacterium UBA1047
ATTACAAATTCGGATGCTAATTCTCCGTTAACCTTCATATAATTGTTGTCTGTGTTCATTGTATGGGCCAAGGGACTTCCGTCATAACCGGCTCCGGAATGATATCCTATAAATATTGCAGCATCAAAGGTTTCATCCAATCCCGCCACCATGGAATCAGGCGTGCTGGTCCAACCGCGGCTGAGTTTTGCGCATTTTGGAATCTTGGTAATATCTATATTTCTTGCTGAATCATGTGCATCTTTAATTAATATTTCTTTTGCTCCCATAGCTATTGCACCTTCACATGCAGCTATCGTTTCTTTAGTCATTTGCTCCGCAAATTGGATATAATCATTATTACCTAACTCTGTTTCACTCCATGCGGTAACTCCGGTAATTCCTTCAATATCCACGCTTATAAATACTTTCATTTTTTCCTCCCGATAATTATTATTTTTATTTTTTGGAAACATCCTTCACGGTCGTCCCCTTACTTCATTAAGGTCAATATATTTTCTGCCTGCAGCCTTACTCCCACCTTAAGACATTCTTCTTCAATATCAAAGTTCTCGGTATGTATCGGAGATGTTATTCCTTTTTCCGAATTACCGCATCCCAAGTGGAAGAACGCACCCTTTGCAGCATTCACAAAATATGAAAAGTCCTCTGCTCCAAGGCTGGGAAATTCTTTAAACTGAACATTTTCTTTTCCCAACAGCTTTTCTGCATTTTCCTTAATAATATCCACCACTTCATCATCATTAATCAAAGCTTGGTAGCCATCGTAAAAACTTGTTGTACCTTCTCCGCCGAATGCTCCTGCAACATTATGCACAATACTCGAAATTCTTTCCTTGGTGTATTTTCTGGTTTCATCATCCAACGCTCTCAAGGTACCTGTAATTTTAACTTCATCGGCAATTACATTGTCCTTAACACCGCCTGAAATTTTACCAAGCGATACAACCACCGAATTTAACGGCGAAGTATTTCTGCTGACTATTGTCTGCAATGCTGTTATAACATTTCCCGCCATTGCAATTGCATCAATTCCTAAATCCGGATATGCTCCGTGAGAAGATTTGCCCTTCAATGTTATATTGATTGAATCTGTCGAAGCATTAAGCTTGCCGTATTTAAGCTCCGCCTTTCCCGCATCTAAATAAGGCATGACATGAAGTCCCAAAACATAATCAACCTTAGGATTTTCCATGCATCCTTCCTTAACCATTCTGTCGGCTCCGCCGATTGTTTCTTCAGCAGGCTGAAAGAGCAGCTTGACATTTCCATTAATTGATTCTTCCGAATCAGCCAATTCTTTTATTATCTTACCGACACCAAGCACTACCGTCGTATGGGCATCATGCCCGCAGGCATGCATTATTCCCGGATTAACGGAACAGTAGGACACATTGTTTTGTTCAAGGATTGGAAGAGCATCTATATCTCCTCTTATGCCGATTGTTTTTCCGGGTTTTTTCCCTTTTATTATTCCGACCACGCCTGTATCTGCACAAACATAGTTTTCAATTCCCCATTTGTTTAAATATTCACGGATTTTTCCCTGTGTCCTGAATTCATTTTGGCTGAGCTCAGGATTTCTATGAAAATCCCTTCTTATTTCAACTAATTCATCATATATTTCATTAACTCTCTTATCAATATCCATAATATCTCCTTGCGCTATGAAACTATAATTTTTTTAATAATCTCCGTACCTATCTAATCTCTAAGCAAATAATTCAACACTTTATATATTTTGTTATCTTTTATGTAAACCCTGGGAGTTCTTATTGTGATTCGGCATACCAGCTCATTCTTATTGGTTTCTGCCAATTTTGAAGCTTCATGAATACTAAGCGTATTATTTTCGCCGTCTCCGTATATTATAACTTCATCTCCCACCTTAGCTTCAGGTATGTGAGATATGTCGACCATGCACTGATCCATGCATATAACGCCTATAATCGGAGCTTTTTTCCCGTGTATGGTCACAAAGCCTTTGTCTCTCATATTTCTCGGATAACCGTCGGCATAACCAAATGGCAGTGTTGCAACGGTACATTTACCTGTTGCCTTCCACAGATAATCATAGCTTACCCCTTCACCTTTATCCAAAGTTTTAATATGGTATATTTTAGACTTGAAACTCATTGCCTGCTTTAATACAAGGTCATCATCGTGATAGGATTTAAGCCCGTAAATAATCGCTCCCGGTCTGATCATATTTAATCTGTAGTGAGGGTAGTCGATACCCGCAATACTGTCGCATATATGCTTGTACTTAAATTGTCTGCCCCTTTCCTCCAACTGCTTTACCGCATTCATCAGCTTATTGTACTGGATTTCATCCTCGTCAGAGCCGGCAAGTGCAAAGTGCGAAAATATTCCTTCAACAGATATGTTTTTCAAATCAAACATTTTATCTATTTCATCGATACTTTCCTGTGAATCTCTGTAACCGATACGATTAAAACCTGTATCATACTTAATTTGCACAGCAGGTTTTTTATTATATTTAATTCCCCATTCATTCAAAATCTTTGCCTGTCTTAATGAGAAAATTGTTTGAGTAAAATTATTTTTTACTATGTATTCCAAATATTCATCAGGAGTGTAGCCCATAATAAATATTTTATAATCCGAATGGTGCCTTCTCAGTTCAAGTGCCTCGGTCAAAGCTGCAACCGCTAAATAATCACCGCCGTTTTCCATAATTGTCTGTGCTATGTCTACGGCGCCGTGACCATAGCCGTTAGCCTTCACCACTGCTGCTATCGCTACATCGTTTCCCACCGTTTCTTTGATTTTTCGCATATTATACGCAATGTTGTCCAAGTTGATTTCTACGTATGTATC
>DCDU01000171.1:3664-6017 GCA_002316585.1 Firmicutes bacterium UBA1047
CCCAATGCCATTGTCGGCTGAGGAAAATTATGACCTGCCTTAAAGTTGTATATTATAGGCTTGTTGTATTTAACTAAAGTATTATCCACAACCTCTTTCAGGGTAAGATCCAAGCCTCCTTCATATGCCTTTTTTTCTCTTTCGCAGTTTACAAAGGTTCCAAGTATAATTCCGGTACAATCATCAAATTTACCTGCAAGCGCCAATGATGTCAGCATTCTGTCTATTTTGTAAATGGGCTCACCCACTTCTTCAATGAAAAGTATTTTGCCTTTTGTATCAATTTCATATTTTGAACCTAAGGCGGATACTAAAAGTGTAAGATTTCCTCCGGTTAAAAGCCCTTCCGCCTTTCCGGAGCAAAGACTTTTTAACTCTTCATTGTTCGGATTATTAAATAAACCGATAGGCTCATCGGTAAAAATATTTTTAACCAAGCTTTCACAGGAATAATGCTCAAATTCCACTTTATCATTTTTAACTTTGGCAAAATTTGATGTAGCCATAGGTCCGTGGAATGTTGCCATATTGCATTTTTGATTAAATACCGCATGAAGTGCGGTTATATCGCTGAATCCTACAAAAACCTTCGGATTTGAAGCTATCATTTCATAATCCAGCAGGTCTAATATACGGGGAGTTCCATAGCCTCCTCTTAAGCAAATTATTCCTTTAATACTTTCATCCTTAAAAGCATCGTTTACATCCTTGGCTCTTTCTTCATCTGTTGCCGCCAAATGCCCGTAATTTTTATAGCAGGTCGGAAACATTACAGGATTTAAGCCCAAAGCTTTTATTTTCTTTTCTCCGTTTTCAACGGATTTTAAATCAGCGGCTGAGGAAGGAGCTATTATTGCAACCTCGTCGCCAATTTTCAATGTCTTTGGTTTAACCATAAAATTACCTCCTTGCGCAGTCTCATTCACCAATATATTTACTCCCTTCAGTCTGAAAACAGGGTTAAGGTGCGTAGGGCGTATCTGTTGCATCAGCTACATTTTCTTCGTTTGTATCGACAGACAACGGAACGTCATATAAATCGTACATAGCCTTGAGTATTTCCTGCCCGTTTGGTATATAAAAAGATAATTTGCCTAAATATTTCGGCTCTCCGGGCAATATTTTCGAAGAAAGATTATCAGTCGAAAACCCTATTGCATCCTTTGCAAGTCCGAACAATTCAGTAAGTGTGAAGTTTGTTTTTACATGTGGATATACGGCATTAATTACACTTGGCAGCTTCAGACTCAAGGACTTCTTAACTGCTGCCTTCATAAATTCCTGCTGCGTTTTTACCCTGCCTAAATCGCCGTCAGGATAGGACGGGTACCCGGGGTCTCCGTTTCTGAATCTTAAAAGCTCTATAGCCTTATCACCATAAATAATTTGCTGTCCTGCAGGTATGTTAATATAGAAACCTTTGGGACCGTCATATATATCCGTATATTTCATGTGAAAAGGGACATTGAAATTTACGCCTCCGATTGCTTCCACCGCTGCTCTAACCCCGTCATATTCAACAGAAACGTATTTATCCACAGGAATTCCCGCTATATCCTCCACTGCCTCCATAAGAGCTTTATAACCATCCTTTTCACTGCCAAATACCGCATTTATTTTTTGCATCTCGGAATATTTATCATATGCATCTCTGTAATAGTAGGTATCTCTTGGAATCGATATAATGTTGCCTTCCTTTGTTTTTCTGTCAAAGCTTGCAAGCATTATTGTATCTGACCTTGGTCCTTCCAACCCTATTAAGAGAACATTGACGCGATTGCTGTCATGTATTGCTTTCTCAAGAGGCGAATCAAATTCTTCTTCATCTTCTTCCGCTTGCTCTATATTATCCTCATCATCAGGAAATTCTCCGGCAATTCCTTCCGGAGATATAAATTTTGTATAAGTAAAAATACCTGTTGTTATTACAACAGAAAATATTATTAAAGAAAAAATAAATACTTTAATAAACTGTTTCATAAAAGTCCGCCTTTCAGTAAAATTAATTATTAGTGCTGATATTTAAACCATATAATGAATAGGCCAAGTTTTTAATTCCGTCTTCATCAGGTATATAAAATGATAATCCTTCCAACGGCGTTTCAATACCCGGCAAAGTATTCATGTTAATATTATCTGCAGAAAACCCAACTAAATCACTTGATAATTTTAACAAATCAGCAGCATGAATATTTGTTTCAATATGTGAATATGCTTCTTTTATCAAAGCCGGCAGCTGAAGACCCAAAGATTTTTTTACAAAGGACTTAATAAATTGCTGCTGAGCTTCTATTCTGCCCAAATCCTGATTGTCATATCCCTTTCTGTATCTTAAAAATTTTAATGACTGCTC
>DCDU01000171.1:6116-22397 GCA_002316585.1 Firmicutes bacterium UBA1047
CCCAAATCCTGATTGTCATATCCCTTTCTGTATCTTAAAAATTTTAATGACTGCTCTCCGTCTAAGAGCTGCATCCCTTCAGGAATATCAATATATAAGGGCGGATCATCATAAGGGTCGGTGTATTCCATATGAAACGGAACATTCACTTCAACTCCTCCAATTAAATCAACGCATGCAATAACCGCTTCATAATCAATAACCACATATTTTTCAATTGGAATCCCCAAAGCTTCCTGAACTCTTAACGTCAGACCTTCCATGCCTTCCTTTGCATATATTGCATTTATTTTTTTAAATTCAGGTCCGTCATCTTCATTTCTCGGCAAATATGTATCTCTCGGCAATGAAATTATCTCTGTTGTTTTACTTTCAATATCATAGCTTACAACCATCAACGTATCCGTTCTTTGATTTTCCAGTCCTGCCATTAAAATATTAAATCTTTTTTTATTTGACGCAGCTTTCCCTACGGATGTTCCATAATCAAATGTACCGGATTCGTAAAATGCTAATTTTTCGCTTTTTTCATTTGTTATTTCTATTTTCCCTATCACAATATCTTTGTCATATAACAAAATATAACCTAATGCCGTAACGCTTAAGATTACGGAAATAAGTAACAATGATGCAAAAAATATTTTCAAAAAATGCTTTATCATATTGTACCCTTATCAAATATATTTACATTAAACAATTATAGCAAAATACCGATTTTTTTTCAATTGTTATTATATAAAAATTATTTTTATAATTATGCATTGTTTCGCATTAAATAAGTTTATTGTAAAACATTTTCATTTTTGCTATACTTTATTTCTGAATTTTCTTGCCCAATAAAATTATTTTTGGTTTTTAAATAAATATGTATTGCAATTTACGTAAAAAACTGTTACAATACAGGTATCTTTTTTAATATCGGAGGATTTTATTAAATGAAAACAGGAACAGTAAAATGGTTCGATTCTAAGAAGGGTTTTGGATTTATCTCCTGTGATGACGGAAAAGACGTATTCGTACATTTTTCCGCAATAATATCAGATGGATTCAAGACATTGGAAGAAGGCCAAAAAGTTAACTTTGACATAGTTGAAGGTCAAAAAGGACCTCAGGCTAGCAATGTTACTGTAGCATAGTAGTAATTGTTTTTCGAAATAATAAATTAATATAGATATGATAGCATTACTTATATTAATATTGGTATTTCAAGGAGAAGTGATAAGAACTACATGCGTAGTTCTTTTTCATTATAATAATTATTTATAAAAGAACATGGAGGATTTTTAATGAAAACAGGTACAGTAAAATGGTTTGATTCTGCGAAAGGTTTTGGATTTATTACAAGCGACGAAGGAAATGACGTGTTTGTACATTTTTCTGCAATTTTATCTAATGGATTTAAAACTTTGGAAGAAGGACAAAAAGTTACTTTTGAAGTAGTTGAAGGAGCAAGAGGACCTCAAGCTGCCAACGTAACAGTTATCTAAACCATACCCGTTCGAATGCAACAAATTTAGCATTCTGTCGTCGACCTAAATCCATTTCTCAGAAAATCACTCTGAGAAATGGGATTAGGTCAAGAAAATATATTAAGACATACAAAATTAACTTTTTAGCATCTCATCAAACTTATATAAATTATTCAGCAATATTTCTCTGAATTTTTCCGAGTCCACACCCGTCAGCACCTTAGGATATGTACTGTCATATTTAATCCACTCTCTGACATCTGCCACAGTATTTCCTCTGCTTAATTCTCCGGAGCACTCCACATCTACTTTCATATGTCTGAACTGATACAATTCCGGATACAATAGGTACATAAGAGCACAAGCATCATGAATCGGTGTAAAAGTTCCTTCCTTAACATGGTCACCCTTAAAGTAGTATTGAAGCATTTTGCCGCATAGCTCAGTCGCCTTGCCTGTACTGTCCGCCAGCATTTCAACATCCTCCTTGTATAAGCCCGTGGAATGTGTAACATTAAGCCCGCTCATTACAATGGAAAGCTTTGAATCGAATACTATTTTTGCCGCTTCCGGGTCAGCCCAAACGTTAAATTCCGCACAAGATGTTCGGTTGCCTCCGAAAGTGGAGCCTCCCATTATAGATACTAATTCTATATTTTCTGTTACTTCCGGAAAGACCTTAATCAGTAATGCAATATTTGTTAGAGGACCTACGGGTACCAATGTTACTTTTTTCTTTGAAGACAATATTGTATCCCTTAAAAATGTTATTGCATTATCGGAATAAAGCTTTAAAGTCGGTTCAGGCAATTGATAATCCCCCATGCCGTTTTCTCCGTGGACACTGCTTACTGCACTTTTTTCCCTTATCAGCGGTCTTCTTTGACCCATGGCAACTTTTATATTTTTGCTATAATAAGACAATACTTTTAAAGTGTTCAGAGTTACCTTTTCTATTGTTTGGTTTCCTGAAACTGTTGTAATTCCTAAAATATTAAGTTTGTCTTCATTTGCGAAGGCAAGGGACAATGCCACTATATCATCAATACCGGGATCGCAGTCAATGATTATATTTCTTTTTTTCATTTTATATCATCCTTTCTCGCAGTCTTGCAGTCTCATTTGCCTGTCAGGCGCTGTCTTTTTTTCATTTTAGTGTAGCTGTATATGCCGAGACCTATCAGTGTCGTTGCATACGGCAGCATTTGTACCAATTCATAGGACCATGTTCCAAGCTGAAGTATGTTGGAAAGTGCCTGAGCCGCACCGAACAGCAGCGACACTAAAAACGAGCCTACCGGTGTATTTCCCCCCATGGCACCTGCCGCCAATGCAATGAACCCTCTTCCGGCGCTCATTCCCGTTGTAAATTTAGTCATGTATCCTCCCGAAAGGAAATAACCTCCCATTGAAGCAAGAATACCGCTTATGGTTAAAGATATATAACGAATTTTTGTTGAGCTTATTCCGACAGATTCGGCAGCATCTTTATTTTCTCCCACTGCCCTTATTTGAAGTCCCAATGGTGTTTTATACAAGAATATATGAACAACCGCAACCATTATCAAAGAAATATAAGTCAAAACATTCTGGTTTGACAATACCTTGCCTAAAAACGGAATGTCCTTAATAACAGGCAGTGTGATTCTTGGTATTATGATGCTGTGGATTGATGAAGAAATTCCTCTGTCTCCGGATACCGCAAGAAGAATCAGTATGGTTGCACCATTGGCTATCAAGTTTATGGCAATTGCCGCAAGTATTTCATCTGTTTTTAATCTTAAAACGAAGAATGCAAGCAAGAAGCCTATTAAGCCTCCGGCTGCCATGGTGGCTATGAGACCTAACCATGCGCTATGAAAGGCTGCACTGAATATTACTCCGAAAAGTGCCGTAAAAAGCATAATACCTTCCAATGCCATATTGACAACTCCTGATTTTGAAGCTATGGCAGAAGCTAATGCCGCAAATAATATGGGAGTTGTCGCTCTTAATGTTGCATTTAAAAACTCCGGTGAAAAAATCGCATTAATTATCATTTTATTCACCTTCCTTTTCAATCAAAGTTGCCCTTGCTTCTCTTGAAATAATTTTATGCTTGTATTTGCTTAAGAATTGTTCCGCAACAACCAAAAGGATTATTATACCCTGGGTTATTGTAACAATTTCTGTTGCTACATCTGTAGAACGTGACATAATCGATGCTCCCGTACGAAGGTACGCAAGGAAAAATGCTGCAAATGGAACATATATGGGATTTTTCTTAGCTAATGTGGTAATAATTATTGCATCCCACCCATAGCCTAACAGCGATGTCCAAGTAAATCTGTTGTACATTCCAAGGAGCTCCACTCCGCCGCCCACACCGAAAATAAATCCTCCGACCAATTGTGAAACCAATGTAATTTTTACTATATTTATTCCGGAATATCTTGCAAATTCTCTATTTTCCCCCGTAATACGTATCTCATAGCCTATTTTTGTCTTGTACAAGAATACATATCCAAGTACCGCCACGGCTAAAGCTATGAACAATCCAACGTGAATTCTTGTTCCGGAAATTATAGGGCTAAATTTTGTAACATCGGGAACAGCATATGAAACAACGGCTCCCGCCTTAGGGTCCCTTAATATATTGTTTAAAACATAATTTGAAAAATACAATATTAAATAATTCATCATAAGCGACGAAACCAATACATCTGATTCTGTTTTAATTTTTAGCAGTGCGGGAACTCCGGTAATCAGCATGCCGAATAATCCGGCTGCCAAAATAGTTGCCATAGAGCTTATTACGGGAGGCAGAACAGTGTTTAACGCAAAATATGTTGCTATCAAGCCTCCTATATGGAAGGCTCCTTCCCCTGCTAAATTTATTTCATTTGCCGCAAACATGATGCTTACTCCAACACCTGTAAAAATTAATGGTATCATAGCTTCAATAACATTGCCGAAGCGTCTCTGGCTTTGAAGGGGTCCCGTAAGAAGCTGTATTATTGCTCTGACAGGTTCTTCGCTTGTTATAAAGATTATTCCGAATGATATTAATAAAGCAATGAGTATAGACAATACAATCCGCAATATGTTTAATTTGGTATTACTGTTCATATATTATACCCTCCAGCCTGTCATCTTTCTTTATTCCCAACATGTATTTTCCAAGTTCAACTTCTGTTACATTCTTTACATCATTAAATACGCCTGAAAATTTTCCTTTGTATATAACAGCTAATCTGTCACTTAATTCCAATACTTCATTTAGGTCGGCAGATATAAGAATAATTGCACAGCCCGCATCTCTGAATTCTATAATTCTTTGCCTGATAAATGAAGCTGCTCCTACATCTATACCCCTTGTAGGCTGGTTTGCGATTATTATTTTAGGGTCTGTGGAAAATTCTCTGGCAACCACAACCTTCTGAATGTTCCCTCCCGAGAGCATGCCTACACTTTGCTTGTATGACTTGCATTTTACCAAGTATTCTTTTATTAAACCATTGACTTTACTTTCAATTTTTTTATTCTTCAGAAGTACCTTTCCCGAATATTCAGGTTTATGATATTGGTTGGTAAACATGTTATCCATTATATTCATATTCTTTGCACATCCGAAGGCCATTCTGTCTTCGGGAATATGAGCCATTCCCAAATCTCTCAGTTCTCTGATGCTGTGTTTTTTTACGTCCTGGTCAAAAATGGTGATTTTACCTTTATATTTATTTGAAAGCCCTGTAAGGACTTCTGCCAAATGCCCCTGGCCGTTTCCTTCTACACCTGCTATGCCGAAAATTTCACCGGCTTTTACGTCAAAGGACAAATCATCAACTCTTTTTATTCCTGTGGAGCCTGTAACGCAGAGGTTTCTCACCTTCAATACAGTTTCCTTTAATTCGGCAGGTTTTTTATCAAATGTCAAAACAACATCTCTTCCAACCATAAGCCTTGACATTTCAGCAGTTGATATATCCTTTACAAAATACGTTCCCTTGCTTCTGCCATTTCTCATTATGGTTGCTCTGTCGCATATTTCTTTTATTTCGTCCAATTTGTGGGAGATAAATATAATTGTGTGACCTTTCTCTTTAAGCTTCTTCAGCTGGACAAATAATTCTTCTGTTTCCTGAGGAGTTAAAACGGCAGTAGGTTCATCCAATATTAAAATATCCGCTCCTCTGTAAAGAGCTTTTAATATTTCAACCTTTTGCTTCAGTCCTACCGGAAGTTCTTCAACTCTTTCAGCAACATCAATATCAAAGTTGTACATTTCCGCTATTTCTTTTGATAATTTTAAAGCCTTTTCTTCGTCAATAAAAAGGCTGCTTTTTGTAGGCTCAACACCTAAGACAATGTTCTCGGCGACAGTCAGCGACGGAACAAGCATAAAATGCTGATGCACCATTCCTATTCCCATTTTTATAGCTTCCTGAGGTGACTTAATATCTGCCTTGTTACCGTTTAGAATTATTTCTCCTTGTTCCGGTGTTTCAATACCGAACAATACCTTCATCAATGTGCTCTTTCCTGCTCCATTCTCGCCTAACAATGCATGAATCTCACCTTTTTCCAATTCAAATGTAACATCTTCAACAGCAACTACCCCATTGGGGTAAATTTTCATAATATGGCTCATTTGAAGCACTTTATTGTCCATAATCTCCTCCGCTTATTAAATTAATAACTAATAATCGACAACTTCCTAAGGTTATCAATTATTAATTATCAATAATTAATAGTCATCCTGAGTGCAGCGATGAATCATAAAATTCACCGCCTTAATTCAGAATGACATTCATTTTGGGACATTCCTCTTGCACGCATAGACTTGCCAAGTACGGGGACATTCCTCTTACCTGCAGAGACTTACCCGATGGTAGAGGTGTGTCCCCACACCTTCTTACTCTACCGTAGCTTTTATAGCTTCGATTTCTTCCTGAGTTTTTCCTAAAGCAGTATCAACTACTATTTTACCGTCTATAATATCTTGTTCTAATTCGTCGATTTTAGCTCTGATATCATCAGGAAGCATTTCTTCATAATGGGCATCTTTAACTAAATTAACCCCGCCTTCTGCAAATCCTAAAGATTCTGCCGTACCATACTGCAATTTGCCTTCCAAGTCAAGCTTGATTGCTCTTATAAGCGAATTTCCCACATTCTTAAGTGCTGATGTAGGAATGTATTCTGCCTGTTCGGGGAGTAATGCCGCCTGGTCGGAGTCAACCCCAAAAGCATATCTTTTTGCAACCTCGGCTGCTTCAATTTGACCTAATCCGGCAGCTCCCGCAACATTATAGCCGACATCCACGCCTCCGCTTTGGTACTGAACCAATGCGATATCTTTACCTTTTGCGGAATCCCAGAAATCTCCTACATATCCTATAGCAACCTTTATATCAGGTTCTACATGTTTAGCTCCCTGAATGTATCCCAATAAGAAGTCATTGATTATCGGATTTTCCATTCCTCCTAAGAAGCCTATTGATTTAGTTGCCGGATCTACCATAGGAAGCCTTTCGTCGGTAGTCATCATTGCTGCTGCAGCTCCTACCAAGAACGATACTTCATTTTGTTTGTACAACACATTATAGATGTTATTGAAATCACCTGATGAGAAATCAAATGTTTCATCAAAGAATATAAATTTTTGTTCCGGGAATTGTGTTGCCGCATCAGCAAGACCTTCAATCATCTGATATGTGCCTATAATTATTACGTCATATTCACCTGTTTCACAAAAATCCAACAGTGTCGGAGCCCATTTAGGTTCATCTGTAGCTGTTGCTCCCATTTGTTCAACCTTGAAATCAAATACGTCCTTACCCAATTCATCTCTTAGTTTTTCAAGTCCGTCATTAGCTGAGTCGAAAAATGATTTATCTCCCAATGTTCCGTTTAAAAGAAGCGCTGCCTTGTAAGTGTCGCCTTTCTCGCCTGCAGGTTCCTGTACGCATGCTGTTAATGATAAAATCATAACAACAGCCAAAAATAGTGATAATACTTTTTTCATTTTAAACCCTCCTACGTCTTGCATCATTTATATATTTTATAGTATCATTGACCAATTCACTCAGCTTAATCTCCTCATAGTCTCTCATATAGGTTATCAGCCTGTCAAAAGCCGGTGAAATCAGTCTTTGCGGAATGATACTCATTCCCTTTTGAATTCCCAGTATCGGCATAATCATGCCTGCATTGCAGTCTGCGTCAACACCGCACATTGTAATTATGTTAAGTGTTTTTTCATAATCACCATTTCCGTACATAAGTGCTATTATTTCGCAGCATGCATTGGGATATGCATGAATCCAATTGTATTTAATGTATTTTTCACTGCATTCTTTATGTGCATCCTGCCAGTTTTTATGTCTTAAGCATGCATCATATGCAAACTTAACAACAGAATAATACTCACTGTCGGAAGGTATCATTGTAATTGCCGTCTCTACGATTTTTTTTGCGTCTTCTTCAACAAATGCTATAGAAGTCATAACAGCGTTGAATACTTCTCCCAAAATACCGTTGTTAATATGTGAAACTTGTCCATCCTGCCATGCCAGATATGAAGCTAATTTCGGGTCTCCCGGTGCTGCCATGCCGCAGACTCCGCCCCTCATTTGAGCACCAATCCATTCACTGAACGGATTGTTAAATAAAGCGCTGTTGGGAGGCAGCAATCCTGAACGGATATTTCTTAAAGCAATTTCTTCGGCAGACCAGCCGGCAGGTATCAGTCCAATCCAGGACAGTGCAATATCTTCGCTTGTTACATCATAGCCCTTATCTTTGAATGCATCCAAAAATGCTATTTCAAATGTAATGTCATCATTGTATGTGTTTGGTTTTCTTATGTAATCTTTTACATTTCCAAATGCTTCATAAAGATTTTCAGTTGTGTAGCCTTCAACCATTGTTCCCATGGCAGCCCCGATTAACTGGGACATCCAGGCTGCGCTTATCCGGTCTTTGAACTTTTCATCGGCAGTATTCACTTCAATTGCTTCAGGAAAACTTACACTTTTTTCATATTGGCCATAATTCTCATAATATGTGTAATTCCAATAAGGTGATGTTAAATTCTTCTTTGCATTCTTAAATTCATTCCGGAGTTTGGCTGAAATTTTTTGAAGCTCCGAGTTGTTTCCTTCTTCATATAATTTCATGCCTTTTTCCAAAAGACTGTATCCATTATCAACAATATATCCTCTGTTTTCCAATGCCTGTATTGCGGCAACCATAAGCTGCTCCGGTGCTCCCGAGCCGGGGACGTTGCTGTGCCACTCCAATCTTAACATATTGTCATGAAAATCAGATACTGCCTTCAGCGGCTCCCACCCCTGCTCTTCTTCGCTTAACAATACAGGTTTTGCATTGGAATACAAATCATATGCTATTTCCCAAGCCTTCTTCATAAATACTCCGTTAGGCAAGCTGCAAGGCTATTTTCATCATATCCTTGAAGCCTTTTTCTCTTTGCTCGGCAGTTGTTTCCGTATGGTTTGCAATCGAATCAGATACTGTCAATACGGTAAGAGCATTTACTCCCGCTCTGTTTGCATTGCAATATAAAGCATAGGTTTCCATTTCAGCCGCCAAGCAGCCCATCTTCGCCCATTTTTTCCAATTATCCGGTTCATCATGATAAAAAACATCGGAAGTTACAATATTTCCAACAACTGTTTGTATATTATTTTCATCTGCAATTTTCTTAGCCTTTGATAAAAGCTCCCATGAAGCTGTTGCTGAATAAATTCCGGGTAAATTATACTGTGCCGCATAATTTGAATCAGTGCTTGCACCAATCGCAAGTATTATATCATATAATTTCAAATTTGGGTCATAAGCTCCGCAGGAACCGACACGAATTAAATTTTTAACTCCATACATATGTATTAATTCATAGGAATAAATCCCTATCGAGGGACATCCCATGCCGCTTCCCATTACAGAAACCTTTTTCCCATTGTAAGTTCCGGTAAAACCAAACATGTTTCTCACTGCGTTGAATTGTTCAACATCATCAAGAAAATTTTCCGCAATAAATTTTGCTCTCAAGGGGTCGCCGGGTAATAAAACCGTTTCGGCTATTTGCCCTAAAACAGCGCTGTTGTGTGGTGTAGACATATTTAATCTCCTTTTTTGTTATTTTCTAAAATATTTATATATATTAATATTATTAGCTCATTTTCAATACTTGCCAGCAGGCTTATTTCCTATTATTCCTATTGCTGACTTTTTTACCAATTGTTGTTTTTTGTTCTTTGCCGTCATTTGCAATCATTTTAATTCCGCTTTTAGTCATAATAATTACATTTTTTTTCATTAAACGGCCTGCGGCCTTTTTAAAAGAACTTTTGCTCAAGCCTAAAACCTTATTAATTTCCTCAGGTCTGCTGTCATCGTTCAAAGGTAAAGCTCCCTTATTTCGTATAAGTACTTTGAGTATTTTTTCGCCGTCCTTATCTATTTGAAGCTTAGGAGCATCCTTAAGGCTTAAATCCAATTTGCCGTCTTCCTTAATATTGCTGACTCTGACTTCAACCGATTGTCCCGGACGGATGGGTTTTAAAATTTCTCCCTCATGTATTAAGCCTAAGTACTTGCCATCAACCGCAACCATTGCGCCAAGACCTCTCTTTAAACTGAATACGGTACCCTTTACAATATCATTGACCTTGTAAGGAGAATCTGTTATTAAAACCTTAAACAAATTCATAGTAGCACATAGTCTGTCCGACTTGTCTATATAAAGACCAACCATGTATTCTCCGTTTAATTTAATATCACCCACCTGCTCCTTAAAGGGCAGAAATAAGTCCTTTTCCAGCCCCCAGTTCATGAATGCTCCTATCCTTGACATTTCAACAACCTTTAAGTATGCAATTTCACCTATTACGATTTTTGGTCTTTTTACAGTGGCTATAATTCTGTCATTAGAATCTCTGTAAATAAATACATTAATTTTATCTCCTATTTTTGTGTCTGCAGGTACCTGCTTAATCGGAAGCAAAACCCTGTCTTCAGGTTTTTCATTGTCATCACTCTTTAAATAAACACCGATGTCTACCTTTTTAGCAACTTCCAATACCTGCATTTCTCCTAATTTTATCATAGTTGGTCTCCTCTAATTATCCTAATATCTAATTGATATTCATCTTTCTCCAAGCAATTTAAACATGTTTCTTTTATATGCTTCTACTCCCGGCTGGGTAAATGGGTCTATTTTATTAGTATACCCACTTATTCCGCAACTCATCATAAAAAAGTAAAAAAGCTTTGCAAGGTAAAATTCATCCATCTTAGGGACACGAATAATAATACCCGGCACATTTCCTTCATTGTGAGCCATGAAGGTTCCTTCAAAAGCCTTTGCGTTTATATAGTTAAGTGTTTTTCCCGATATGTAATTTAATTTATCAAAATCATTTAAATCAAAAGGAACTTCAATATCATCTTCATTAATTTCAACAACTAAATTAGTTTCAAAAATTATTCCTCTTCCCTCCTGAACAAATTGTCCCATTGAATGAAGGTCTGTGGTAAAGTTTAATGATGCGGGAAAAATGCCCTTCCCTTCTTTTCCTTCGCTTTCGCCGAAAAGCTGCTTCCACCATTCAGCTATTGATATGCATGAAGGCTCATAGTTTACAAGTATTTCAATATCCTTTTTTCTCCTGTGTAAAATGTTTCTTGCCGCTGCATAAAGGCAGCAAATATTATTTTCAAAATTCCTGTCGGTATATTCTTCAGCACCGGACTTTAAACCCTCTATGAATTTATCCGTATCAAGACCTGCGGCTGCAATAGGCAAAAGCCCAACCGGAGTTATTGCCGAATATCTTCCTCCTATATCATCAGGTACCTCAAATATTTTGTATTTTTTTAAATCAGACATACTTTTCAAAGCACCTTTAATTTTATCAGTTACGACAAAAATACGGTTCCTTGATTCTTCACCGTATTTTTCCTCCATCATGTCCCCTAAAATTCTAAATGACAGTGCGGTTTCCAAGGTTGTTCCCGATTTTGAAATTACAATAATACATATTTCCTTTTCATTTACAACCTCAATAAGTTTTCTTAAATAGGCTCCGCTTAAATTCTGTCCCGCATAATAAACCTTAGGGCTGCATAATTCATTGTGAAAATCTCCCCTTACCGCTTCAATAACAGCTTTTGCTCCAAGATAAGAGCCTCCTATACCCAAAAGAATAAAAGCTTCGGAATTTTCTTTAATATATTTTGCAGAAGCTTTTATTTCTTCGTATTCATTTTTATCCATTCTGTACATGTAATCAAGCCAGCCTGTCATTTCGCTGCTGACTCCTTTTCTGTCTAAAAGAATTTCTTGGGCAGCCAATATTTCCGACTTAATAAGCTGCAATTCCTCCTCATCAATAAAGCTTCCGTTTAAATCAAGTTTAATATTATCCATTTTATACCCCCTTCAATGGGGACATTCCTCTTTCCCGCAAAGACTATTCCTAAAAAAGAGGTGTGTCCCCCATCCGCTACAGTATTTCAGTTAGCAGCACCGCATAGTCATCCTTATGAACCTTGCTGAAATTATCAACCGATGACTTAATATTAACTAATATATTTCCATCTGATTTTATAGTTTTAATCAGATTTTCCACACCGAATTGTATTCCCTTGTCATTTGTTGTCTCCGTTATACCGTCAGTATAAAAGAGTAATTTATCGCCCACCTGTAAATCCACCTTGCTTACATCATAACTGACATTATCAAATATGTTTGCAATAGGGTATCCCTTTGACTTAAGCATATTTATATTTTTACCGTCTATTAAAATCGGCACTGAATTATGTCCGGCATTGACGTATTTAAATTCAAAGGAACTTTTATTAAATATCCCGAAAAACACGGAAAAATATTTGTCATAATCCAAATTTAAAGCCAAAAATGTTTTATGAAGCTCCTTCATAATTTTGTTTATGCCTATAGCGCCCTTGGCAATTGTTCTTAAGGACTGTCTTACGAAAATTGTTAAGAGGGATGCAGTTACACCGTGTCCCACAACGTCGCAAATATAAATTCCTGTATTATTCTCATCTATTTCAAATACATCAAAAAAGTCTCCGCTTAATGATTCTGATGATTCATACAAATAATCAATGCTGACTCCGTTATACATTCCTTTGGGAGGAAGCATTCGTTTTTGCATATTCTTAGCAAAAATTATATCATCATTCAGTTTTTTATTTTTTTCTTTTATTTTCTCAGCAAGCAATACCTCATTGGTTATATCCCTGAATACTTCGACAGAGCCTTCAATTTCACCGTCATCACCGTACAGCGGAGATGATACAATCATATATGTCCTATTCCCGAAGCTGTACTGTTTCCGCATTATGGAGCCGTCTACCAAGGTAGTGCCGGAAATACAGTATTCACATTTGTTATTTCTGCATAGAACTTCATAACACTTCTTACCGATAATTTCCTCTCCCAAATCTTCCTGCATTTTTTTATTGGCATACAGAACTATATTGTTTTTGTCAACAACTCTAACCCAGTCAATCATCCCGTCCACAATGCCAAGCCGATCCAGGCTTATATTTTTATGCTTTTTCATAGGGTCACTTCCTTTAATTATTTTTTTCATTAACATAATTAAATAATAACTGCCCGATTTTATCTGAATTATGTCTTACATAGTTTTTTCTTATATCTATGAAGTTGCTGCTTATAACCTTTATATTCATTTCTTCAAGTTTCTTTATTTGGTCATCATCAATCAGAACCTGCTTAGCACCCTTGTACTTATAATTTACAATTAAATCTTGGGAAATCTTCTCGTCATTTGCAATTACATAATCAATCATATATCTTCTGCTGTGTTTAATAATAGCATTCACATGGTCCAAAACATTATAATTGTCCGTTTCTCCCGGCTGTGTCATAAGATTGCAAACATAAAATACGGTTGCATTGGATTCCGTTAAAAACAAAGGTATGTCCTCAACTAAAATATTTGGAATTACGCTGGTATATAAACTTCCGGGTCCCAGCACAATAATATCCGCTTCCTTTATATCTCTGACCGTTTCATCAAGCGGTCTGCACAGATTGGGCACCAATGATATCCTGTCAATTTTAGTGTTTAATTTGCTTACATATTCAGGAATATATTTTTCTCCCAAAATGCAGTCACCGTTATCAAGAAAGGCTTTTAACTGAGCATCCTGCAGTGTCATGGGAAGAACCTTTCCCGAAAGCCTGAAAATGCTGCCTATTTCCTTTAAAGCATGCTCGTAATTGCCAAATATTTCATACATGGCAGCTATAAATAAATTTCCAAAGCTTTGCCCCTTCAAATATCCGTCGCTGAAGCGATGCTGCATTAACTTTCCCATGATTGGCTCAATATCTGAAAGTGCAATAATACAGTTTCTCATATCTCCGGGCGGAAGCATCCCTAAATCTTCTCTTAAAACTCCCGAACCACCGCCGTTATCCGCAACGGTAACAACTGCCGATATGTCCTTGGTATAATTTTTTAATCCTCTGAGCAATATGGAAAGACCTGTCCCTCCGCCAAATACTACTATTTTCATCGCTTATTATTTCCCCGCATCTCTGTGATTTAATAAAACTCTGAAATTTTCAGCCGTAAGCATGGATGCCAAATAATTTGATATTGTAACAGAGCGATGCTTGCCTCCGGTGCATCCGATGGATATAACAAGATTTGATTTTCCTTCCTTTATATACAGCGGCAAAAGAAATTTCAGCATATCTATTAACTTGTCTAAAAATATGGATGTAGTTTCAAAACTCATTACATAATCCTGAACATTTTTATCATTGCCGGTATAGTTTTTCAGTTCTTCTATATAAAATGGATTAGGCAAAAACCTCACATCAAAAACAAGATCCGATTCCTGAGGCAGACCATATTTATATCCGAAGGACATTATGGTTATGTTTAAGTTGTAAGAAATATTGCCCTTTACAAAAATCCTTAAAAGCTCTTCCTTCAGCCTTCCAAGCTTCATATTGGTTGTATCAATTATATAATCCGATTTCTTTTTTACTTCTTCCAGCCTGCTTCTTTCTTCCAAAATTCCGTCAATAATTGTCCCCGTGGAAGTTAAAGGATGAGGTCTTCTTTGTTCTTTAAAGCGCTTGATTAAATCATCATCCGAGGCATCAAGAAAAAGTATGTGATATTTAATCCCTTTATTTTTGAGCTCTTCCAAGCTGTTAAACAAATCCTTGAAAAAAATTCCGCCCCTTATGTCCGCAACTACTGCCACTTTATTGACATCCATTGACGAGCTTTTGCAGAGCTCCGCAAAATTAGGAAGCAGAGCGGGAGGTAAATTGTCCATGCAGTAATAGTTAATATCTTCAAGAATCTTAATTGCCTGGCTTTTTCCGGCACCTGACATGCCTGTTATAATTACTAACTCCATATTATTCCCTCCTCAGCTTTTTAAATTTATTATTCTTTTTAAGTCAATGCCTGCTTCCATGGCAGCCTTCAGCGCATTGTCACAGCTTCCCACATTGTCTTTAATATGTGAATCGCTGTTGATTACAAATTGTACATTGTATTTTGCCGCAATTTTAATTTCATCCTTATTCAAGTGCCCATGACTGTTGTTTATTTCAAGCAGAGTATTTGTTTTTTCTGCTGTTTGTGCTATTTTATCAATGTTCAGCGGTATTTTATCGCCGGGATGAGTTAAAATATTGATATTATATCTATTCATGGCATTAACAACAGCCTGAGTATTTTTTTCAACCATCTCTTTATAAAGCTTTTCATTATTTTTTGCTAACCTGTTTTTAACAATGAAATTCCAATAATCACCTGCTGTTGTATATGCGGCTGCCAAGTGGAAACCGCATAAAATTATATCGCAATGCTTTAAAATTTCACTTTCTATATCTGTAGTCCCATTATAATCCAATAAGTTAGCTTCTACACCATACAATATTTTTAAGTTTGGATATTTTTTTCTCATTTCTACCACAATATTTTTAGCCTCACCTATTAAGCTTCTTTTAATTCCGAACAAATAGTGAGCGGGACCATGGTCGGTTATTGCTATTTCCTCAAGTCCGATTTCATATGCTCTTTCGACTATCTCTTCAATTGAAGATTTACCGTGATTATGCTTTGAATATGTGGAATGTATGTGGTAATCCGCTTTTAATTTCATTTTAACTTCCTTGCAAACAATATATTCCATAATAATGAATTTTCCCAATTAATCTTATCTGTCCGCTGTTCAATCTTCATTGTTATAGTTTCGCTCCTATTATCTTTATCTCCGGCTCTAATTTTATTCCGAATTTGTCATATACAGAGCTTATTACTATTCGCATAAGCTCTAAAACATCTTCGCAGCATGCATTATCAAAGCTTACGATAAAACCGCTGTGTTTGTCTGAAACCATAGCTCCTTTATATCTAAGCCCCTTAAGCCCTGCATCCTCTATTAATTTTGACGCATAACCGCTAAAAGGTCTTTTAAAGGTGCTGCCCGCGCTTGGCAGATTTAAAGGCTGCTTTGAAGTTCTTCTTTCATTAAGTTCTTTTATAACAGCCATTATATCCTCTTCTCTGCCCGTGGACAGCAGAAGCTCCGCTTCAAGTACAATGTACTCCGAATCGGATATTTTGGTATGCCTGTATGAAAATTCCATTTCGTCATTGGAAAATTCATAAACATTACCCTCATTATCCATGCATTTAACCTTGGTTATTACATCCTTCATTTCTCCGCCGTAAGCGCCTGCATTCATGGGAACCGCGCCTCCCAAATATCCGGGTATGCCGCT
>DCDU01000099.1:0-221 GCA_002316585.1 Firmicutes bacterium UBA1047
GCAAAGCAGGTGCGACACTTGAGCGGAGGCTTCAGATTCGTAAAAGCTATCGGCATTGAGTTGGAGGATAGAGGAATTGTCCAAGTATCAATGAACTTAACGGATTATACCAAGACGTCCATCTATCGCGTATTTGAAACAATCAAGATGGAAGCTTCAAGGTATGGCGTAAATGTTGTAGGAAGTGAAATTATAGGCTTAATTCCAATGCAGGCATTGGT
>DCDU01000099.1:338-7450 GCA_002316585.1 Firmicutes bacterium UBA1047
GCATTGGTAGATACGGCAGATTATTATTTGCGTCTGGAAGATTTCAAATTTGACCAGGTTTTGGAGACAAGGCTGTAAAAGGTAGGGGGACACACCTTTAGTATAAAGCTAGTCTTTGCGGGTAAAAGGAATGTCCCCGTGAATATGACTCGGAATGATTCAATAAGGAGTGAATATGAGTAAAATAATTATTAAAAATGCATCGGAATTAGTTACCTGCAAAGGAAAATCACCGAAGCACGGCAAGGATATGTCCGATATCGGGCTTATCAATAACGGGTGCGTCGTTATAGAAAACGATATAATCGTTGATGCAGGAGGAATGGATATATTAAAAAATTATGATGAAAGAGAATATCATATTATAAATGCACAAAACAAAGCAGTATTGCCGGGATTTATAGATTCTCACACTCATTTGATTTTCGGAGGCTACAGAGCCGATGAATTTTCATGGAGGCTTCGAGGTGACAATTATATGTCAATAATGGAGCGTGGGGGAGGAATAACCAGCTCTGTGAGAGCAACAAGAAATACATCCTTAGAAGAATTTATAAATCTTGGAATGAGCAGGCTGAATAAGATATTGGATATGGGTGTTACAACAGTTGAGGGAAAAAGCGGATACGGGCTTGATTATGAAACAGAAATAAAACAGCTAAAAGCAATGAAACAGTTAAATGAAATGCATCCTGTGGATATTGTATCTACATTTTTAGGTCCTCACAGCGTTCTGCCTGAATACAAGGGCAAGGAAGATGAATTCATTGATTTTATGATTGATGATGTACTTCCCAAGGTTAAGGAAGAAAATTTAGCCGAATTTGCAGATATATTTTGTGAGAAAAATGTATTTACGGTAGAGCAGTCGCGAAGGTTCTTAACTGCCGCTAAAAATAACGGCTTAAAACTAAAAATCCATGCAGATGAAATGTATCAGTTAGGCGGTACCGAATTAGCTGTTGAATTAGGCTGCACCTCTGCGGACCACTTGCTTCAGGCATCCGATGAAGGAATAAAACAGCTTTCCCAATCTGATACAGTTGCGACACTTCTTCCGGCTACAGCATTTTGTCTTAAGGAAGAATATGCGAGAGCAAGATATATGATTGATTCGGGATGTGCCGTTGCCTTAGCTACGGACTTTAATCCGGGAAGCTGCTTTACTAATTCTATTCCATTAGTTATAGCGCTTGCCGCCATTAACATGAATATGACAATTGAAGAAATTATTGCTGCGTTGACTATAAATGCCGCAGCTTCAGTTGGATTGAGCAATATAACAGGAAGTATAGAAAAAGGCAAGAAAGCGGATATAATAATATTGGAATATCCGTCCATTCATTTTCTGCCATACCATGCCGCAGTTAATATAGTTGAGACTGTAATAAAAAACGGTAAAATCGTAAAGGGGAATTAATATGAAAAATATGTCCATTAATGAATTTGCACAAATTGTTGCTTCTAAATCTCCCGTACCGGGAGGAGGAAGTATAGCAGCACTTTGCGGTGCTTTAAGTGCTGGATTGGCAGAAATGGTTGCAAATTTAACCTTGGGAAAGAAAAAATATGCGGATTCACAAGAAGAGATGACGGATATAATAAGCAAAGCAGCTGCGCTTAGAGATAAGCTGCTAAACTATATTGAAGAGGACAGCCTTGCTTACAATAAAGTTATGGAAGCTTATAAGCTTCCAAAGGAAACAGAGGAGGAAAAGTCCCTTCGCCTGGCTAAAATTGAAGAAGGTTTAAAAGTTGCGGCATCTGTTCCTCTTAAGGTTGCAGAAACATCATTTGAAATATTACCTTTGGCTGAAGCCGTTGTTTTAAGGGGTAATTCAAACTCCGTCACAGATGCCTTGGTAGGTGCAATGATGGCAAGAACGGGTGTGTTATCGGCTGTATTGAATATAAGAATTAATTTAGATTTAATTATGGATAGTGAATTTGTAAAAGATTTAAAGGGAAAAGCAGATTTCCTTGAAGCGGAAACCAATAAATATGAGAAAAAAATATTAGAATTGTCCCCATTTAAATGATAAATAACGGTGATTCCGATGAAAAAACAAGGTATAGGTAAAATCGCGCTGCTTCTTGCCATAACAGGCGGCGATGATGAAAAACTCAAAAAATATTACGAGAGCAAAAACTATATGATTTATAAGGGACAGGCAGGTTCCATGGATGCTAAAAAAATTATTGCATCCATAGAAACAGCAGCATATAGGGAAAATATAATAATGGAAAACTATCATGAGGAGCATGCTTTGTACCACGCAATAATCGAAGCGCTGAGCGGATATTGCAGAGGACAGGTAATGTTAGGTGAAGTTTTAAGAAGCGCGGGATTAACCTTCACCATAGTGAAGGGAAAGTTAATCGACGGTGATACTTCAAGCGGCAACTGGATTGCTGTGGTTCTTTACGGCCAGATCGGCTCGCCGAGAAGAGGATTTGAGCATGAAGCAATTGGAATGGGAATTCAGCCAATATAGGAGATATAATGAATACATCGTATTTGAGAACATTTATTGAAGTTATAGATTTGAAAAATATTTCAAAGGCAGCAGAAAAGTTATTTATTACTCAGCCTGCTGTGTCAAAACAGCTTAAACTTTTAGAAAATGATTTTGGTGCAGAGTTATTCAGGAAAAACGGAAGAGAAATTTATCCCACAGAAGAAGGCAGAATATTATATAAGTATGCAAAAAGCGTATTAAGTGAAGAAAATAAAATTTATTCAATGCTTAAAAAAAACGACAGACTGACCGGAACACTGACTGTTTACACAAGCTCCGTGCCTGCGGATTACTATGTTCAGGAACTGATTTATGAATTTCATAAGCTGTATCCCGATATATCATATGTAATTAAAAAGGCAGATTCGGATATAGTTTTTAAAAATATTGAGGAAGGCTTCATTAGCTTTGGATTTACAGGAAGCACATACAAGAATAAAAAAATTGACAGCATTTGTATTGCGGAAGATGAAGTTGTTCTTATTGCTTCGGCAAATAGAAAAGAACTGATGAATGATATGAATAAATCTGTATTATTAAATCAGAAATTCATATTGAGGGAAAAAGGCTCGGCAACTCTTCAAATATTTGAAAAATATTTAAATAAGCATAAAATTAAACTAAGAGATTTAAATACAATTGTATCAGCCGAAGACAATGATATAATTAAAAAATTCATTTTAAACGACATGGGAATAGGAATACTTCCTTTGAAGGCGGTTGAAAATGAAATTAGTGAAGGTAAGTTGTTTGTTGTAAAATTAGATGACATTAACCTTAAAAGAAAGCTGTACTATGTATATCAAAACGACAGATATTTTTCCAATGTGGAAGTGAAATTCAAAGAATTCATGATTGATAGGTACGGGAACGAACCATTGGTTTAGAGACAGTCTCTAAAGGAATTCTATGAATTAGTAAAGGCCTGAAACAGGCCTTTATTTATTAACATTCATCGTCGCAGAATTCATTGAATAAAATTACTAATAGTAAGAAGAAGAATAGTAAACTTGATCCTCCGCCTCCTGCTCCGCCTACTCTATTTCTACCGAAACATCCCATATTTAACCTCCTTAAATTAATGTGTTTATGATATTATATGTCTGAAGGTTTATGCTGTTACAGTGATTAAATTTAAATTTTGTTCAAACGCTGATTAACTGTATTAAAATCAAGGTTTTGAAAAAAGGCGTCTATGTATGCACTTCTGTTTGTGCCGAAATCAATCATATAAGCGTGCTCATAGACATCCATAACTATTAAGGGCTCAGCATACAGCATTACACCGTCATCATGCGAATCCTGACCATAAATATAATAATCATTATTGTACCTGTCATAGCAAAATAAAACCCATCCTCTCATACTCATGCCGATACATTTGAATTTATCGCGAAAGCTATTGTATGAGCCGAAGGTATCAACAATTATTTTTTCAATGGGACCATAAATTCTTGTGTTATTTCCGGTTAAATTTTCGAAATAAAGCTCATGCAGCTTTACGGAATCAAAACAGAATGTTTTTGATTTTTGTGCTGATCTTATGGCACTGTAATTGGAATTGCATTCCGTATATATTTCTTCGTTTTGCAAATCATTGTTGACTTTGTTTATGCAGTTTATGTAATTTGTATATAATTTATAGTGCTCGCTCAGTTGAATGGGTGAAAAATATCTTACGTTGGAAAAGTTATAATTTCTTGGTTCAAGGGTTTTCATTTCATACCTCCATGATTATATTTCATTATATGTTCGGTAAATGAATATATGAGATGAAATTTTCCTTTACCCCCATACTTTTAGTTGATATAATAAAGTAAAAGCACACACCAATTTATCAATTCCTTACGTCACATAAATTGGGAAGCGCGGTTTCGTTCACAAATTTGCTAATTCGCTTTCGCTCATGCAAATCCGGAACTCATAGCGTTTGGCTTACCTGCAATTTCTTCCTCCCTATCAGTCGAAGGAATTGGGTCAATTCATAATCTGTGCTTGACTTCCCAGCCATTTTTCAGAAAAGCACTGAAAAATAGGGTTAGGGTATAAAGGAGATACCGATGAAAAAATTAATGATATTGGACGGCAACAGTTTGCTGTTCAGGGCATTTTACGCATTACCGCCGTTAAAAACAAGAAAAGGACAATATACAAATGCCGTATACGGATTTTTGAGCATGCTGTATAAGCTTATAGATACATATTCGCCCGAATATTTATGTGTTGCCTTTGATCCTGAAAAACCAACCTTCAGGCATCAGCAATACAAAGATTATAAAGCAACAAGGCAAAAAGCCCCAAATGAATTGGTTCAGCAGTTCCAGCTTATAAGGGATGTTCTTGATATACATAAAATTAAATGTGTAGAGGTAGAAGGTTTCGAAGCCGACGACTTGGCAGGCACCTTTGCTTGTGCCGCTAAGGAACAAGGAACAGATGTATACTTGGTTACCAGCGACAAGGACTATTTGCAGCTTATTGATGAAAATGTAAAAGTAATTTTAACTAAAAAAGGTGTTACAAACACAGCGGAAATGGATTTAAAATCCATGGAGGACGAATATGGACTGACTCCCGGGCAGTTTGTTGATTTAAAGGCTCTCATGGGGGATGCTTCCGACAATATACCCGGTGTTTCGGGAGTAGGCGAAAAAACCGCATTAAAACTTATGCAGGAATATAAAAGCTTGGACAATATTTATGAAAATATTGACAGCATTAAGGGAAAACTCAAAGAGAAACTGCAAACAGACAAAATGCAGGCATATATGAGTCAAACCTTAGCGCGGATTATAACAGACATACCAATTGAATTTAATATAGATGAATATAAAGTACAAAAACCGGACATGAAGAAGCTGTCGGAATTGTATGATGAGCTGGAGTTTCGTGTATTTAAGAAACGAATTGCAGAAGAAATACCTTCCGATGACCCGGGAGGACAGATATCCATGTTTGATGCCGACAGACCGGTTTCTCCTGTTAAATGCGATATTATATATGTTGGTGACGATAAAATTAATGATATGAACAATGCAATTACAAAGGGCAGAATTGCTTCCGTCAAGTTTTTATTAGACGGAGAAAGAGCGCTGAACAGCAATGCAATTGCTTTGGGTATTTCAGACGGAGAAAAAATTTACTATATAGATTTTGAAAAAACGGATGGAAACAAGATTCTTAACAATCTGAAAGACATATTTGAAAGCAGGGACATAGAAGTTTGGGGACATAATTTAAAAAATGAAATAATTTATTTGATGAAAAACAATATTCAAATAAATAATATTAAATTTGATTCTGAAATAGGAAAGTACCTGTTAAATCCTTCAGAAAGCTCATATTCAATCGATAAAATTGCATATGAATTTCTGAACACTGAAATTCCTTCCGAAAATCATATTCTTGGTACCGGAGTTAAAAGAAAAACATTTAAAGAGATTGAACTCGAAGAAAGAAAGAAATATATTTTTAACTATTTAAGCACTGTTAATAAAGCGCATAAACAAATAATTTCAGACATAAATGAACTTCAAATGACCTCACTGTATGAAAAAATAGAGCTTCCTTTGATTGAAGTTTTAGCATACATGGAATTTGTGGGCTTTAAAGTGGATTTAAACGTAATAGATAAACTGGGAGTTCATTTTCAGGAAAAGATTTCCGAGCTTGAAAAAACTATTTATGCTCTTGCGGGAGAAAGCTTTAACATTAATTCTCCGAAGCAGCTTTCGGTTATTTTATTTGATAAATTGGGTCTTCCCATAATCAAAAAAACCAAGACAGGTATTTCAACGGATATCGAGGTGCTTGAAAGATTAAGCTCAGAGCATGAAATAGTGGAGAAAATTATAGAATACAGGTCTGTGGTTAAATTAAACTCCACCTATGTTGAAGGATTAAAAAGTGCGGTGAACAAGGAGACAGGCAGGGTGCATTCTATTTTCAATCAAACAATCGCATCAACCGGAAGGATTTCAAGCACAGAGCCGAACCTTCAAAATATTCCAACCCGTACGGATGAAGGAAGAGAATTAAGGAAGGCATTTGTACCGGAAGATGGTTATATCCTTTGCGATGCCGACTATTCCCAGATTGAGCTTAGAGTATTATCCCATTTGGCAAATGAGCAAAATTTAATAGATGCCTTTGAGCATGACTTGGATATTCATGCGAAGACAGCATCTCAGGTTTTTCATGTGGAATTATCCCAGGTTACTCCTGAAATGAGAAGCAGAGCCAAGGCGGTTAATTTTGGAATTGTATACGGCATAAGTGATTACGGTCTTAGCAGAGATTTGAAAATTCCAAGAAAAGAATCAAAGAAATATATAGACAATTATATGGCATATTATTCAAATATTGAAAAGTATATGAAGGATATTGTGGAGCAAGGCAAAAAGGACGGATATGTAACAACATACTTCGGCAGGAGAAGATACATACCGGAGCTTTCATCACGTAATTTTAACATTCGCTCCTTTGGAGAAAGAATAGCCCTCAATACTCCGGTTCAAGGAACTGCTGCGGATATAATCAAGGCAGCCATGGTGGGAGTTTACAACAGATTAAAAAACAATAAAATGAAGTCAA
>DCDU01000178.1:0-8619 GCA_002316585.1 Firmicutes bacterium UBA1047
TCTTTTATCATTATGGCAAGTTCCTGCGTGGTTAATACTACATCCACTTCTCTTATACCGTCATGGCTGAATTCAGGTCTGGATGCTTCGGCTTTTTTAGCGGTACATGGCATAATTGACATTATGAATGTTTTTTTGCCGTCTTCTTCATCCTTTTTATTGAAAACCTCTCTTGCAACAGTTCCAAACATCTGCTGAGGTGATTTGCATGTAGAAATATTCTTTGTTAATTCGGGATATTTGTTTTCTGCAAATTTAACCCATGCCGGACAGCAGGATGTAAATAAAGGTAAATTCTGATTTTTTGTAAATCTTTCCAAAAACTCATTGCTTTCTTCAATAACAGTTAAGTCGGCGCTTAATGCAGTATCATATACCTCATCGACTCCTATTTTTCTTAGAATTGAAGCGATTTTGCCTATGGTAACTTCTCCGGGCTTCAATCCGAATTCTTCACCTAAAGCAACCCGTACGGCAGGTGCAATTTGTGCGATAACTCTGATATTTTTGTCATAAATGGCATCCCACACTTTTTGTGTTTCATTTTTAATGGTTATTGCTGCAGTGGGACATACAATTCTGCATTGTCCGCAGTTTACACAATTTGTTTCGCTGAGTTTTTTATTGAAAGCAGGTTTTATCTGAACTTCTGTACCTCTGTGAGAAAAACCAAGAGCTCCGACTCCTTGAATTTCCTCGCAAACCATTACGCAATCACCGCATTTTATGCACTTGTTAGGATTTCTGATTATGCTTGGGCTGGAATTATCAACTTCATTTTCCTCGATTAACTGATTAAATCTAATTTGATTTATTCCGTATCTTCTTGCAAGCTTTTGTAATTGACATTTTCCGGTACGCTCACAGGAAGTACAATCTCTGTCATGATTTGACAATAAAAGCTCTAAAATCATTTTTCTGTATTTTCTGATTCGGGGGGAATTTGTATAAATTTCCATCCCATTCTTAGGCAGTTCTGAGCATGATGCAATTATTTTGCCGTCAGATGTTTCTACGGAACACATTCTGCAGGCTCCATATATACTTAATTCAGAGTGATAGCAAAAAGTAGGCAAGTCAATATTAGAGTCCCTTATTACGCTTAATATATTTTTCTGACCGTTAAAATTCACCTTTTTTCCGTCTATTATCATAGTACCGCTCATGTCTATGCCTCCTTTATTGCTTTAAACGGGCAAGCTTCAATACAAGCACCGCATTTAACACATTTATTTTTATCTATAACATAAGGTTCTTTAATCTTTCCTGAAATTGCTCCCACAGGACATGTTCTGGCACATTTGCTGCAACCCCTGCATGTCTTCGGGTCAATAGTTATTTCAGCTAACCCTTTGCAGATTTTAGCGGGGCAAACTTTGTCCACAACATGAGCATAATATTCATCATAAAAATACTGCAAGGTACTTAATACAGGATTGGAAGCAGTCTTGCCAAGCCCGCACAAAGCAGTATTTTTAACAGTGTCGGCAATTTCATAAAGAAGGTTTAAATCCTCCAAGGTTCCGTTACCGGCAGTAATTTTCTCCAAAATGTCAAGCATTCTCTTAGTTCCTTCCCGGCAGGGGATGCATTTGCCGCAGCTTTCCCTCTGAGTGAAGCTCATGAAGAATCTTGCGACCTCAACCATACAGGTATCTTCATCCATTACAACCATACCTCCGGAGCCAATCATTGCTCCAACTGATTCAAGTGAATCAAAGCTGAGAGGCAAGTTTAGATGACTATCGTCAAAAATTAAGCAACCGCCTGAAGGACCTCCTATTTGAACAGCTTTGAATTTTTTGCCGTTTGGAATTCCTCCCCCTATGTCAAATATAACTTCTTCCAAGGTTGTTCCCATGGGAACTTCAATTAAACCTGTATTAACAACATTTCCCGTAAGCGCAAATACTTTTGTTCCGGAGTTATTTTCAACGCCGCATTTCTTATATTCTTCTATCCCGCCTGAAATAATTATAGGAATATTGGCAAATGTTTCAACATTATTTAATACCGTAGGGCATTCAAACAATCCTTTTTCAACTGTACGTGGAGGCTTAACCCGAGGCATTCCTCTTTCACCTTCTATAGAAGCCGTTAAGGCACTTCCCTCTCCGCATACAAAAGCACCTGCCCCCTGAGCAATATGAATATTAAAGCTAAAGCCTGAATCTAAAATATTATCTCCTAAAAGCCCATACTCCATAGCTTGATCGATGGCTATCTGCAATCGATGGACTGCCATGGGATATTCGGCTCTCACATATATATATCCGTTGTTAGCTTTTGTTGCATAACCGCTTATAAGCATACCTTCAATAATCTTGTGAGGATCTCCTTCCATTATGCTTCTGTCCATGAAAGCACCCGGGTCACCTTCGTCACCGTTGCATACCACGTATTTTACAACATTGCTTTGAGATAACACCTGACTCCACTTTTTACCTGTCGGATATCCTCCGCCGCCTCTTCCTCTTAAGCCTGAATCTGTTATTAATTTGCATATATCCTTAGGATCCATGGCAAGTGCAGTGGCAGCTGCCTTGTATCCGCCATTGCCGATGTATTCCTGAATATTTTCAGCATCAATATGACCGCAATTATGGAGAACAAGCCTTGTTTGCTTTTTGTAAAAAGGAATTTCTTCCTGAGTTTTATATAAGGCTCCATTGCTGCGATACATTAATCTTTCGATAGGCTTTCCTTCCTTTAACGATTTGTAAACAATTTCTTCGCAATCTTCTAATTTAACATGCAGATACAAATAGTTGCATGGTTCTATTCTAACTAAGGGACCTGCTTCGCAAAAACCGTGGCATCCGCTTTTTTTTACACCGATACCTTCTTCTTCCTTAGTCAAATCTATATCAACCAAAAGACCGCTTTCTTTTATCAAAGATTTAATCTTTTCATAAATAGCTAAAGAACCTCCGGCAACACATCCCGTTCCTGCACATACAAGCACTTTTTTTCTTTGCCTGTCCAAGGATTTTTTATAAGATTGCGCAAAGGATACTAATTCACTATAGTTTTTTATCATCACAGTGCCTCCTTCTTAATATTTTGAAGAAGCTCAACAACTGCTTCAGGTGTCATTTTTGGATGAACTACATCATTTACTGTTATAACCGGCGCTAATCCGCAAGCACCTAAACATGAGACTGTTTCTACCGTGAATAGCATATCATCGGTAGTATTGTTTTTATCGTTTAAATTTAATTCCTTATAAATGGCTTTGAGTATGGGAATCGAATCTCTTACATGACATGCCGTTCCATCACATATTTTAATAATATTCTTTCCCTTTTGCTCCAAAGAAAAATTTTCATAAAAGGTAGCTATACCATAAATTTTTGCATGACTGATATCAAGAGTATCAGCTATATAAACCAATACTTCTTCAGGTAAATAATGATATTCTTTTTGAACTTCTTGAATAATACTGATAATTTTTTTCTTATCATTATTATGTCGTGAAATTATTTCGTTAACCTTTTCCTTAAAATTAACGCTAAACATAAAAACACCTTCCTTTCGTTTGCAATTGCTGTTGTCTGCAATGTTAATAATATATCAATCAATGTGTCAAATCAAGAAAATCTTCGAATAATGAACAAATCTTAATAATAAAACGTTTCCTTGACATGTGCAATTTCCTTAAAATGGATTTATAATATGTGCAATCTACTTTATTTGGCAAGATAAAAAAAACCGTTACATTAACGGTTCAGGTATGCATTATTATTTTCCCATTCAAAGTATCCTTTTCTCTTTACGCGCAATCGCAAGAAAATATCTTAGCTTTGATTTAACCAATAACTTTTTAAAGTTTTCATCAATACATAATTTATCGGTGGTTCCTCCGTTGAAAATTATATCTGCCAAGGCTTGTATAATTAAATTGTCATAATGTTGTTCAAATTCTATAATAAATCCTTTTTTATCCAATAATTTCTTTAACTCGTTTAAATCAAACGGATTTTTTAGGCAAGAGTTTAAGGAAAGGTTTTTGAACTCATTTAAAAAATCTGTATTCTTGGCATATATATCTGAAATTATGAAATAACCGTCGTCTTTTAGTATTCTGCCGGCTTCCTCCAAAACCTTTTCTATATCATCCATCAGCGATAATGTGCATTCTGCCAAAATCCCGGTAAACGTGTTTTCTTCAAAGCATGTTTTCTCAGCAGGGCATACGAAAATTTCAGTGTTCTTATTTAGCTCTCTTGCAAAGGATACAAGCTTTTCTGACGTATCCAGCCCACATATATTGCAATCGTAATTATTTTTTATATAATTAATTGTTGCTCCCCCCGCAGCCTAAATCAAGCAAATAATCATTCTCAGAGAAATTGCAGTATTTTAGTGCTATTTTTGTCAGCTTAAGACCCCCGGGTCTTAAAGCGTCTCCTAAACAATCATGCATTATGTCACTTTCATATAAATTCATAACTCACCTCTCATAATCATTATTCTACAACTGTAAACATTTCAATTCTCCTATTTTTTTGAGCACAGCCGATAAAACTACCACTCCGGGATGTCCTCATGCAATTCTATGACCATCATCCAGTTCAACCAACTTATCACTTAATAAGCTGACAACCATCATTACCATTTAAGTATAATCTTACGGTCTGTACAATGAGGCCTCTTCAGCGGCTTTAAACATTGTATCAATAGGTGCATTAATATTTGTCCATATTTCAAAGGATTCAACACCTTGATATACAAGCATGGGCAAGCCCGGGATTATTTTGCAGCCTTTCTTTTCGGCATCTCTCAACAGCTTAGTTCTCATTGGGTTATACACTATGTCGCATACAATAAGTTCATTATTAAGCAGATTTTCATTTAACGGGCTTTCATCAATATTAGGGAGCATTCCCACATTAGTTGTATTTATCAGAATATGAGAATCATTAATCGCATCCTTCATTTTATGATATTCCATTCTGACAGCTTCACTTGCGGCTGATTTATTTGTATCAGCTGCTAAGGATGCCGCCTTTTCAAATGTTCTGTTGCATATGTATATTTTCTTTACCTCATTTAATGCCAACGTTATGGCTATTGCCCTTGCAGCTCCGCCGCTTCCAAGAATAAAAACATTTTTTCCCTCTATTTCAACTCCTGCATTTTCTCTGAATGACCTTAAAAAGCCTGTGCCATCCGTATTATAGCCTTTTAAAATTCCATTGCTGATTTTAACCGTGTTTACTGCACCTATCAGCCTTGCATATTCGTCGACTTCATCAAGATATTTCATAATTTCTATTTTATAAGGCTTGGTAATATTAAAGCCGTCAAAATTCATTTTTGAAATACCTTTTACGACTGATTCTAAATTTGAAGGTTCTACTTCAATGGGTATGTATATTTTGTTAAGTTTGCATTTCTGAAAAGCTGCATTTTGCATAACAGGCGAGTGGGACTGTATAATAGGAAATCCAATAAGCCCGGTTAATCGTGTTTCTGTATTAATTACCAAAGCAACCTCCATAGTTAATTTTTTGTATCATTATACCATATATAACGATGGATAAAAATATCAAAGTTTCCTATAATTAATCTTACTGAACCTTAAGGAAAAAATCTGTAGAACAGTGTTGGATTTTTTTTCTATAATATGCTAAATGATGTAATATTTCTTTCATCTATTGCAAATAATAAATAATAATATTATAATTGTTATAATTTAAGGGGACACACCTTTAATTTAGGGTGATGCTCTGCCGGATGAGGGAAATGTCCCTCAATTCTAAATAACGAGGTCTATTTAATGACTGAAAACGATAAGAAAAAATTTATATTAAACGTTGCTTTTATAGTTACGGTATATGCAGTTCTTTATTTTATTTTTGTTTACATGATTCATTGGGTTATGCCCTTTCTCATTGGTTTTTTAATAGCTTTGGCTCTCAGACCGATTACTAGATTTGTTAATAAGTTCGTTAAAAGCACAGGAAAAGGTGTGGCATTATTTGTAATTGGAATGTTCTATGCTGTTGTGGTATTAGTATTATGGTTCTTGTTGTCATTTCTGATAACTCAAACCACAGAACTGATCAGGATAATGCCTAAATTATACTTTAACAGAATAGAACCGCTGCTTTTGGAATTTAACGATTGGGTTGTTTTAAATGCACATACATTGCCACCGGATGTTGCAAGTACAATTTCACAAATTGTAACAAACGGCATTAATTATATTGCGGATGCCGTAAAAAACATGTCCATTTCCTTTGTACAATTTGCAACAAGATTAATATCAAATTTTCCGTTGTACTTAATATCTGTAATATTTACAATCGTCCTTTCAGTATTTATCAGTTTGGAATATGATAATATTACGGTATTTATCAGAAAACAGCTTCCCGATAAATTTAATTCAACCTTTGAGGCAGCAAGAAAATTTGTAACCGGCACCTTGTGGAAAATGATAAAATCATACATGATAATAATGATAATTACCTTTTTTGAATTATTTGCAGGCTTATCAATATTGAAGGTTAACTATGCCCTGCCCATTGCCGCAATTGTTGCATTTTTGGATATACTGCCCGTGCTCGGAACAGGCGGTATAATAATACCGTGGTCAATTGTTGAGTTAATATTAAAGAACTATTTTCTTGGGTTTGGATTGTTGATTTTATATGTTGCGGTTACAGTTATAAGAAATGTTTTAGAGCCGAGGATCATAGGACATCAAATAGGTTTGCATCCCATAATAACAATAACTGCCATGTATGCAGGATTAAGACTGTTTGGATTTGGAGGATTATTCTTAGCGCCTGTTGTTGTTATTACAGTTAAGTATTTAAATGATACAGGAAAAATTAATTTGTTTAAGTAAATAGCCTTCTTTCTTAATTATAATAAAAATCAGTATTTAAATTGCAAATACTGATTTTTATTATATAATCAATTAAACCATATATATAACAAATTAATACACAACCTGTTTTTGATGTAATATTTATCTTTTCTATAAATTTATCAATCATATCATATAGAAGCTTCCCTTCATATGGACATACAAATGTTATTCTTCATGAGTTCTAATATTTTTCCTATTATGGATGGCACTTAGAAACATAAACATATGAATTTTAGGCTATTGTCAATATTGAATCTCCTGCGTTTATTGATTCTCCCCTGCTTGTGTAAATCTTTACAACTGTTCCATCTACAGGAGCAGCTAATTCATTTTCCATTTTCATTGCTTCAAGTATTAATATTATCTCGCCTTTTTTAACCGTCTGTCCCTCTGTTACCATAATATCCAATATTGTTCCCGGCATCGGCGCCGACATTAATTCTCCGTCTCCAACGACCGCAGCCTTTGGCTCTTCTTTCTTCGGTGCCTGCTGTACAGGAGCTTTAGGAGCTTCGGGGGCGGACTGAACAGGCTGCTGCACAGGTGCCGGCTGCTGTACGGGCTGATATGTAAATCCTCCATGACCTGCTCCGACTTCTTCAACTTCTACCGCATATGTTTTTCCGTTTACTGTTACATTGAATTTTTTCATGTTTTTCCTCCGTATAGTTTTATTACTTTATCTTCATTAACTTCATTCTGCCTTCATGTGCCCATATTGAGTCCATTTCAGGAGTTCTTTTTATATTTCTTACAATGAATTCATTTGTTCCTTTTTTTAAGACTATGGATAGAGCAGCTGTTATTGCCGCTACGATTTCTTCCTCTTCATCCATTGCAGTTACCGCTGCTGCTATTACAGCGGCAATTTCATCCTTATCTTCAACCGGTGCTTGTGTTACCTCTGTTGATTCTTTTTTATTTTTTTTAAATAAGTTATTGAATATGCTCATATGCACCTCCTACAGAGGAATGTTGCCATGCTTTTTCTCAGGTCTCATTTCTCTTTTGCCTGTCAGCATGTCAAATGAACTTATTATTCTTTTTCTTGTTTCTGCCGGCTCTATTACTGCATCAACATAGCCTCTTGATGCTGCTGTATATGGATTTGCCACAGCTTTTCTGTATTCCTGGATTTTTTCTTTCCTCTTTAAATTTTTATCTTCTGCTTCGTCTATTTCCTTTTTAAATATTATGTTGGCTGCTCCGTCAGGTCCCATTACCGCTATTTCTGCCGTAGGCCATGCAAGTACCATGTCCGCTCCCAATTCTTTGTTGCACATTGCTATGTATGAGCCGCCGTATGCTTTTCTTGTTATTACGGTTACTTTTGGAACTGTTGCCTCGGAATACGCATATAGCATCTTTGCTCCATGTCTTATTATTCCTCCGTATTCCTGGTTGGTTCCCGGCAAGAATCCCGGTACATCCATCAGCGTCAGAAGGGGTACATTGAATGAATCACATGTTCTTATAAAACGTGCTGCCTTGTCGGATGCATTTATATCCAGGCAGCCAGCCAATACCTTCGGCTGACTTGCAATAACTCCAATACTTCTTCCGTTCAAACGCATGAATCCCGTAATTACATTTTGAGCGTAGTACGGCTGATATTCCAAAAACTCGCCATTATCCGCAAGTGTCAATACAACTTCTTTCATATCGTATGCTTTATTGGGATTGTCGGGAATTATATCATTTAATATATCATCAATTCTGTTTATATCATCCTGCACCGG
>DCDU01000178.1:8833-9655 GCA_002316585.1 Firmicutes bacterium UBA1047
TCTTCCGTATCGTCCACAAAGTGAGCTACTCCGCTTATACTGTTGTGCGTCATGGCTCCGCCCAATTCTTCAGCTGATACTTTTTCTCCCGTTACTGTTTCGATAACATTTGGTCCCGTAATAAACATCTTGCTTGTTTTCTTAACCATGAAAATAAAATCGGTTATTGCAGGGGAGTATACGGCTCCGCCTGCACAAGGACCCATAATTACGGATATTTGGGGAATTACTCCGGATGAGATTGTATTGTTGTAAAATATTTTACCGTAGCCTGAAAGCGCATCGACACCTTCCTGTATTCTTGCCCCGCCTGAATCGTTTATACCGATTAAAGGAGCTCCTACTTTCAGTGCCATTTGCTGAGCCTTAACTATCTTTGCTGCATGCATTTCACCTAAGCTTCCTCCGATTACGGTGAAATCCTGGGCAAATATGTATACTAATCTGCCGTCGATTGTGCCATATCCGGACACGACACCGTCACCTGATATTTTCTTTTTTCCCATTCCAAAATTATCGCATCTGTGCTTTACATAAGCATCGATTTCCACAAAGCTTCCTTCATCCAAAAGCTTCAATATTCTTTCCCGTGCAGTAAGCTTACCGCTTTCATGCTGTTTTTCGATTGCTTTCAGCCCGCCGCCTAATTTCACTTGCTCTAATTTTGCCTTTAGTTCGGCTAATTTATCCATTAATCTCCTCCGGTTTTTTACATATTAACATTTTCTTTGCTTTTCCTTTATGTTTAACACTATGGGTATTATTCTTTTTTTTGATTGAGGTTAGCTATTTTTTATTGGTAAATCTGTGCAATAAGTTTAC
>DCDU01000003.1:0-305 GCA_002316585.1 Firmicutes bacterium UBA1047
GGAAATATAAACGGAAAAATAACTGTAGTCATATCAAATAAAAAAGATGCCTATGGATTGGAAAGAGCAAGACAAAACAATATTGACTCGGTATATATAAACTATAGAGATTATGAAAGCTTTGATAAATTTAATGCTGCAATTACAGAAGAGTTGAAAAGACATGACGTCGAATTGGTAGTATTAGCAGGCTATCTTAAAATTTTAACTTCCGGGTTTATAGAAGAATATAAAAACCGTATAATTAATATTCATCCTTCCTTAATTCCTTCCTTTTGCGGAAAGGGATATTATGGAATTAAGGT
>DCDU01000003.1:442-3644 GCA_002316585.1 Firmicutes bacterium UBA1047
AAGGGATATTATGGAATTAAGGTTCATGAAGAAGTTATAAAATACGGTGCAAAGATAAGCGGAGCAACGGTTCATTTTGTAGATGAAGGAGCGGACACAGGTCCCATTATTATTCAGGAAGCAGTGGAAGTAAGCTGTGAGGACACAGCCGATTCGCTGCAGCAGAAAGTGCTGAAAATTGAGCATAAAATACTGACCTTAGCTGTTAAATATTACTGCGAGGGAAGAATACAAATAAGCGGAAGAAAAGTAAAAATAAAAATAAAGGAGTGATATAATGAGAGCTTTAATAAGTGTATCCGATAAAACAGGGATAATTGAATTTGCCAAAGGGCTGGAAAATTTAGGAGTTGAGATAATTTCAACGGGAGGCACACACAGAGCGCTAAAAGAATCTGGGATTAAAGTAACTGGAATTTCTGAAGTAACAGGTTTTCCCGAATGCCTTGACGGAAGGGTAAAAACACTGCATCCGAACATTCATGCCGGAATTTTGGCAATGCGTTCTAACCCTGAGCATATGAAACAGCTTTCAGACTTAAATGTTAATACTATAGACATAGTTGCCGTAAATTTATATCCTTTTAAACAAACAATTTTGAAAGATGGAGTTACAAGACAAGAAGCTATTGAAAATATAGATATAGGCGGTCCTACCATGCTTCGTTCCGCAGCAAAAAACTATCAGGATGTGACTGTTATAGTTGACCCGGGTGATTACGAAAAGGTACTTAATGAATTAAAGGAAGAAAAGAAGGTTTCATTAAATACGAAATTTTATCTTTGCTCCAAGGTTTTTGCTCATACAGCACATTATGACACTTTGATTGCTTCATACATGAGAAAAGAATTAGAGGACTATTCACTACCTGATACATTTACGATGACATATGAAAAGATTCAGGAAATGCGTTACGGAGAAAATCCTCATCAAAAAGCCGCATTTTACAAGGAAGTACAAAATGCAGCCGGACTTCTTGCCTCAGCTGTCCAGCTTCACGGGAAGGAATTATCCTTTAACAATATAAATGATACAAACGGAGCCTTGGAGCTGTTAAAGGAATTTGACGAACCTGCCGTTGTAGCATGCAAGCATGCAAATCCATGCGGTGCCGGAGTTTCTGACGATATTTATGATGCGTACATGAAAGCTTTCAATGCGGACCCAACTTCGATATTTGGAGGCATTGTTGTATTTAACAGAGAAATTGATGAAAAAACAGCCGTAGAAATCAATAAAATCTTTGTTGAAATAATCGTGGCACCTTCCTATGAGGAAGAGGCTCTGAAAATACTTAAATCAAAGAAAAACATAAGACTTTTGCAAATAGAAAACATATTGCAGAAACAGGATGAAAATACCTATGACATAAAAAAGGTTGCAGGCGGAATTTTAGTTCAGACAATTGATTCTAAGCTGCTTCCTGAAAATGAAGAGCTTAAAATCGTAACTGAAGCTATTCCTAATGAGCAGGAACTGAAGGATTTGTTAATGGCATGGAAAATTGTAAAGCATACGAAATCCAATGCAATAACCATTGTAAAAAACGGTCAGTCCATAGGAATAGGACCGGGACAGGTAAACCGCATATGGGCATGCAGGCAGGCAATAGAACATGCATATGAATTCCTCGGAAAAGAAAGCACCAAGGGAGCCGTTCTTGCTTCGGATGCATTTTTCCCGTTCCCTGACTGTGCTGAGGAGGCAGCCAAAGCAGGAATAACTTCAATTATTCAGCCGGGAGGTTCCATGAGGGATGACGAATCAATAGAAACATGCAACAAGTACAATGTTTCCATGGTTTTCACCGGTATGAGACACTTTAAACATTAGGAGGCAGTATGAAAATACTTGTGGTAGGAAGCGGAGCAAGAGAGCATGCGATTTGCTGGAAATTAAATCAAAGCAATAAACTTTCAAAATTGTATTGCGCTCCGGGAAATGCAGGCATATCCCAAATTGCAGAGTGTGTTGATATTAAAGCGGATGAATTGGATAAGTTAGTCGAATATTCAGTAAATAACAATATTGATTTAGCTGTGGTAGGTCCTGAAGTGCCCTTGGTAGCAGGTTTGGTTGATATGCTCAATGAAAAGGGAATAAAAGCATTCGGTCCTGTAAAAGCCGGAGCTAAATTCGAAGGAAGCAAATCATATTCAAAGGATTTTATGAAAAAATATTTTATACCATCTGCTCAATATGAAGTATATACGGATTCCAAAAAAGCAATAGACGGACTTAAAAAATTTAATGCTCCCATTGTTGTTAAAGCTGACGGATTGGCAGCAGGCAAAGGTGTTTTAATATGCGAAACAATAAAAGAAGCAGAAGAAGCAATAAAAAGTATTATGGATAACAGACAATTCGGCGATGCAGGCAATACAGTGGTTATAGAAGAATTTCTTCGGGGAACTGAAACTTCGCTTCTCTGCTTCGTTGACGGCAAAAGAATAATACCCATGGAAAGTGCCCGGGATTACAAAAAAGCATACGACAATGACAGGGGTCTTAATACAGGAGGAATGGGCTGCTTTTCACCGAACCCGATATATACCGAAGAATTGAAAAAATATATTAAGGATAATATTTTAGACAGAACATTGAATGGATTCTTAAGCGAAAACATTAATTTTAAAGGAGTGTTATTCATAGGTCTCATGATTGAAAACAATCAGGCAAAAGTATTGGAATATAATACCCGGTTTGGAGACCCGGAAACTGAAGTAATCCTGCCAAGATTAAAATCAGATTTAGTTGATATAATGCTTAAGTGCATAGAAGGAAATCTTTCTGAAGATGATTTGCAGTGGAAAGACGATAAATGCGTAACGGTTGTTTTAGCTTCAGGAGGATATCCCGAAAACTATGAAAAGGGTAAGGAAGTTAAAGGATTAAATGCAGCGGACAGTGATATAATAATTTTTCACGGAGGAACCAAGCTTTCAGAGGGCAAAACAGTTACCGACGGAGGAAGGGTATTGGCAATAACCTCCACGGGAAGCACCATAGAAGAAGCAAGAACTAAAGTATACAAAAATATTTCCAAAATACACTTCGAAAAAATGGAATTCAGAAAAGACATAGCTGTGGGACAATAAGCACTCAGGCAACTTTTTTAGTTTTTTACTGATTTTTATCATTATGATTGGACAAATGAATATATTATAACAAACATATAAAAGGAGGATGTTATGCACATTC
>DCDU01000003.1:3805-4016 GCA_002316585.1 Firmicutes bacterium UBA1047
GGAGAAGTATTGTGGAAAATTGCCGATTATTATAATGTCAGCATTCAAGATATTGCAAATCTTAACAGTCTGACCAATCCGGATATTTTGTTGCCCGGTCAAGCTCTTCTGATACCAACTTCTGAAAATACTTATACTGTCAGGCAGGGAGATACAATTTGGCAGATAGCGCAGAACTATGGAGTTAATGTTCAAGACTTATTATGGGAAA